>DATMZZ010000278.1:0-10003 GCA_035573175.1 Allostellaceae bacterium | reverse complement strand
CGCGGGGCTGAAGCTTTTTGCCCTGCCCTTCGTCACGGCGCAGACAAGCGCCGCGATCGTCGCGATGACCGCGAACTTCTTCCTCAACAACCTGTTCACCTACGCCGATCGCCGCCTCAAAGGCTGGCGCGTGCTGCGCGGGCTCATATCGTTCTATGTGATCTGCAGCTTCGGCGCGGCGGCGAATATCGGCGTCGCGTCCTATCTCTTCGCGCAGCAGCAGGTGTGGTGGGTCGCCGGCATCGCCGGCATCGTCGTCGGCTCGGTCTGGAACTACGCCGTCTCGTCGATCTTCACCTGGCAGAACCGGTGATCGGCGGAACTATGAGCGCGGCTTACTGGCGGCGGCTGGCGCGCAGCACGTAACGATCGCCGGCGAATTTCTCGAAGATCGTGTCGATTGTCGGATGGGTGATCGGCCCATTCTCGGAATCCGGCACGAGATTCTGCTCCGAGACATAAGCCTCGTATGGCCCGCCTTGCGCGTTTTGCGCGAGCAGATGATAGAAAGGCTGGTCCTTCGACGGCCGCCGCTCGGCGGGGATCGAGTTGTACCATTCCTCGGTATTGTTGAAGACCGGATCAACGTCGAAGATCACGCCGCGAAACGCATAGAGGCGGTGCCGGACGATTTGTCCGACCGCGAACTTGCCGGTGCGATAAACCTGCGGCGTCACGAAAGCCAGCCTCCTCTATCCGGTGCGTCCCGCATCGGAACAACGGGCAGCCATTCTAAAAAAATCCGCGCGCGCGACAAGAGGCGTACTTGGCACCTCATCATGACGCCATTGTTAGACTGACGAAAGAAACGGATCGGCCTCGGAACAATCCAGCGCTGTGCCGGATCATCCGAGGCCGATCGTCACTTCGAGAACCTTCCCTGAACTTTGGGTAGCTGCGTATGACGCGAGCCCCTTTGCCCGTCTTATCAGCAAGGAGTGGGCCAACTCCGCCGAATCAATCACTTAGCTTCGCAACGCTGTGGCGTTTGGAAAATCGGCCGACAGCGTGCGGTCACCGCGCACAATTAACTTAACGCGGCGCGAGATATTTGCGCGCGAGGCGCAGCAATTCGAGATCGCAAGTCTGTTTCGCGATCTCCTCGAGATCCTCGAAATAGTTCTTCAGCGCTTGCGGCGTCAGGCGGCCGATCAGCCAGCCGATGAATTGTTCCGGCGTCTTCACCCATGCCGGCAACGGATCGAGCCCGTGACCGTAAGGCAGCGCGACGCGCAGGATGCGCCAGCGGCGACGACGAAGCTGGTCGTCGATCGGATCGAGATCGGGTTCCAGCGTCCATCCAGGACGGCTTTGAACTCCACTACTGCGTCCAGCCATTGCTCCCTCGATCCCTGGCAAGCGGAACGCGAACTTCGCGTCCCTCTACTCTCCGCTCCTTACGTTTAAGGTTAGCGCGGATTAAGGATGAATATAGAAGTGACCATTTGGTGGCGCAATAATAATCTCTCGTTAAGCAAGGATATAAGCTTATGGAATCCAATAATTTTAGCTATTTTGTTAACAATTACTGGCGACCGCCAAGAAGAGTGCTAGAATCTTTTACTTGTTAACACTGCAGTGTAAGGTCGGCGGACGACAGCGCTAGATTTCCTGCACCGACAACACGCCCGGAAGGCGCTGCACTGCCGAAAGCACCTGCGGACCGATACGGAATCCACCGGGAAGCGCGATCTCGACCTCGCGAGTCGGCAGCGGCACGACGACGTTCACGTGCCCCCTGCCCCCTGCCTCGCCCTGCAGCAGGCTCTTGAACGCTGCCAGAGCCCCTGCCTCGCCGAGCACGACTTTGAGCCCGGCTGCCGCCTGGGCGACGATCTTGTCGAGTGGCTCGATGCGCTGGGCCGTGAGACGCAATGCATCGTCATCGGCGCGGATATCCACCGTGACCAGCAGCGGCTTGCCGCTATCCAGAAGCTCGCGCGCCTGGGCGAGCACTTCCGAGAATAGCGTTACCTCGAAAGTGCCGGTGGCATCCGACATCTGAACGAAAGCGAAACGCCGGCCCTCGGACGACGAGCGCTCTTTTTTGCCGATGACGATGCCGGCGAGCTTGAACCGCGTCGAGCCGCCGGCCGCGAGTCGCTCCGGCAGCTCGGCAAAGCGCACCACGCCGACCCGCGCCAGGCTTTTGCCGTAGGCGTCGAGCGGATGGCTCGAAAGGTAGAAGCCGAGCGCGGCGAATTCCTGCTGCAACCGGTCGAGCGCCGACCAATCATGCGTCTGCGGCAAGGTCATGCGCTGACCCGCCGTCGCTCCCGCGTCGCCGAAAAGGCTGACCTGCGAGCTCGACCGCTCCTCGGCCGCGACGCTGGCATGACGCAGCAACAGATCGATCGCGGCGAAGGTCTGCGCGCGGTTGGGATTGAGGCAATCGAACGCGCCCGCGCGGATAAGGCTCTCGAATTGCCGGCGATTGAAGCTCTTCACATCGAGGCGGCGCGCGAAATCGAAGAGATCCTTGAACGGCCCGTTCGCCTTGCGCTCGGCAAGGATCTCGCTCATCGCCGCGGCGCCAACGCCTTTCACCGCCGCCAGCGCGTAGCGAATCGCCGAGCCGTCTTTCGTCGCTTCGACACAGAATTCGACCTCGGAGCGATTGATGTCGGGCGGAAGCACCTTGATGCCGAGCCGCGCGCATTCTTGCCGGAAGACGTTGAGCTTGTCGGTGTTGCCCATATCGAGAGTCATCGACGCGGCGATGAACTCGACCGGATAATTCGCCTTGAGATAGGCGGTCTGATAGGCGACCAGCGCGTAAGCCGCAGCGTGTGATTTGTTGAAGCCGTAGCCAGCGAATTTCGCGACCAGATCGAAGATGTGATCGGCGAGATCGTGATTCGTACCGCGCTCGACCGCGCCATCGACGAACAACTTTCGCTGCGCGTCCATCTCGGCCTTGATCTTCTTGCCCATCGCGCGGCGTAGAAGATCGGCACCGCCGAGCGAATAGCCCGACAACACCTTGGCGATCTCCATCACCTGCTCTTGGTAGATGATGATGCCTTGCGTCTCTTCGAGGATCGGCTTCAGCGTGGGATGGAGATAATCCGGCTGCTCGCGCCCGTGCTTCACTTCGATATAGCGCGGGATGTTCTCCATCGGGCCGGGGCGATAGAGCGCGACAACGGCGATGATGTCCTCGAAGCGGTCGGGCCCCAGCTTCTTGAGCATGTCGCGCATGCCCGTGCCTTCAAGCTGGAAGATACCGACCGTGTCGCCCTTGGCCATCAGCGTATAGCTTTTCGCGTCATCGAGCGGCAGCTTCGCGAGATCGAGCGGGATGCCGCGCGCGGCGACCATCTCCACCGCCTTCTGCAACACGTCGAGCGTCTTGAGACCGAGGAAGTCGAATTTCACCAGCCCGGCGAGCTCGGCATATTTCATGCTGAACTGCGTCACCGGCATGTCGGAGCGCGGATCGCGATAAAGCGGGATCAGCTCGTCGAGCTTGCGATCGCCGATCACCACGCCAGCCGCATGCGTCGAGGCATGGCGATAAAGCCCTTCGAGCTTCAACGCGATGGCGATGAGACGCGCGACCGATTCATCCTCGTCGCGCATCTGCTGCAGCGCCGGCTCGCCGTTGATCGCGTCTTTCAGCGTGACCGGCGCGGCGGGGTTGTTCGGCACCAGTTTGCAGAGCTTGTCGACCTGCCCATAGGGCATGCCGAGCACGCGGCCGACATCGCGTAACACGGCGCGCGCTTGCAGCTTTCCGAAGGTGATGATCTGCGCGACGCGATCGTTGCCGTATTTCTTCTGGACGTGGCGGATGACCTCGTCGCGCCGCTCCTGACAGAAATCGATGTCGAAGTCGGGCATCGACACGCGTTCGGGATTGAGGAAGCGCTCGAAGAGCAATCCGAAACGCAGCGGATCGAGATCGGTGATGGTGAGCGCCCAGGCGACCACCGAGCCGGCGCCCGAACCGCGGCCCGGCCCGACCGAGATGCCGTTTGCCTTCGACCATTGGATGAATTCGGCGACGATGAGGAAGTAGCCCGCGAAGCCCATCTTGATGATGACGCCGAGCTCGAATTCGAAACGCTCGCGATAAGGCTTGGCGATTTCTTCGCGCTCGGCATCGCTCATGCCGTCGCGCCAGACATGTTCCTTGAGCCGCGCTTCGAGGCCGGCAAGCGCCATCAAGCGCACTTCTTCCTCTTCCTTACGGCCGCTCTCGGTCGGGAACGGCGGCAGGATCGGCTTGCGCACCTCCGGCATGTAGGCGCAGCGTTTCGCGATCACCAGCGTGTTGTCGCACGCCTCGGGCAGATCGGCGAAGAGCAGCCGCATCTCGGCCGGCGATTTGAAATAGTGCTGCCCCGTCAGGCGGCGACGGTTCGGATCGGCGATCGTCGTGCCCTGCTCGATACAGAGCAACACGTCATGCGCCTGCTCGTAGCTCGGATCGGGGAAGAACGCGTTGTTGGTCGCGACCAGCGGCAGATCATGCGCATAGGCGAGATCGATGAGATCGTTCTCGACACGCTCTTCCTCCGCCATGCCATGGCGCATCAGCTCGATATAAAGCCGACCGGGAAAAATCTCGGCGAGCTTCAGCAGCATCCCCTCGGCGGCCGGCTTCTGCCCCTCGACCAATAACCGCCCGACCGGGCCGCCTGGACCGCCGGTCAGCGCCAGCAGACCCTCGCTGTGACCTGCGAGCGCCGCGATATCGACCTGCGGCTGCTCGCCGCCGCCGGTCTCGAGGAAGGCCTTGCTGACCAGCTTCAAAAGATTGCCGTAACCGGTCTCGTTCTGGACCAGCAGGACAACGACATCGGGGGGCAGCGCCGGCCCGACGCGCCCGGCGAGTCGAACGTTATCCACATCCGCGCGGCGCAGCCCGAGCTCGCAACCGACGATCGGCTGTACCCCCGAGTCGGACGCCGCCATCGAGAATTCGAGCGAGCCGAAGAGATTGCCGACATCCGTGATCGCGACCGCCGGCATGGCGTTTTTCTTCGCCAATTCGACCAGCGCTTTGACCTTGATGGCGCCCGCCGACAGCGAATAGGCGGAGTGCGTGCGGAGATGAATGAAATCGGCGTGCGGCATCGCGTTCAAGCTTGGCAGAGCACCGGCGAGGCGCAAGCGGATTCTACAGAGCGGCGTCGATCCGCTACACTCGGCCGCAACGACGCCATGAAAGGGAGGGCTCGATGACGCGTATCGCCATTCTGAAGCGGGAAGAAATGAACGCGGAGCAAGGCCGCGTCTATGACGAGGCCAAGGCGGCGAACCAGCCGGTCGGCGGCCCCTACTACGCCTATATCCGCAATCCGATCCTCTTCACCGCCTCGCAGAACATGGGCAAGGCGATGGGCTCCTTCAAGCTCTCGCCGCGCGAGCGGCTGATCGCTGTGCTGACCGTGTGCCGCTTCTGGAACGCGAAATATCCGTGGGGCGCGCAATCGCGCAACGCGCTCGCCCAAGGCCTCGAGCAGACGACGATCGACACGATCAATGCCGGCAAGACTCCCGAGCTCTCGAATCCGCGCGAGGCGATGGCGCATAAGCTGCCGAAAGAGTTGCTGACCAATAAGGGTCTCAGCGAGGCGACCTATAAGGAAGCCGAGAAGCTTTTCGGCACCGACGATCTCGTCGGCCTCATCGCCGCCACCGGGCAATTCTCGATGGTGTGCTGCAGCGCCAACGGCTTCGACATCACGCCAACGGCGGAGATGCAGAAGCTCAGCGGCTGATCATCATGCCGCGCAGCCACTCGGGCCGCGTGCGGCCTTTGCGCGGCCACGATGAAATCCCTGTTAGCTCGCTCCTTGTTCGTGACCAATGGCGCGGCGGATTGTTATATGAAGGCAACAATCCGCAAGCCAATTGCGTACGGATGAAACAGGGAGGCCTCATGGGCAAGATTTTGGTGGCGGCAGCGATTGCGGGTGCGATAGCGCTGACCGCGGGAACCGCTGCGAACGCGGCGGAAAAGCTCCATATCGGCAAGGCTGCGGCTTCGGCCGCACCGCCGCTTGCCGCCGATGTCGGGCTGAAGTCGGGCATCTTCGCCAAGCACGGGCTTGACGTGCAGGTCTCGAATTTCTCGGGCGGCGGCAAGATGCATCAGGCTATGGCTGCGGACGCCATCGATATCGGCGTCGGCGCGGGGCCCGAGCTGGCGCTGATCGCAAAGGGTTCGCCCGAGCTCGCGATCTGCAACACCTTCCCGCCGCCAACCTTCATCTCGATCATGGTGCCGGCAGATGGAGCAAAGACGATCGCCGATCTCAAAGGCAAGAAGATTGGCGTGTCCAGTGCCGGCGGGCTCACTTACTGGCTCTCCATGGAGCTGGCGCGGACGCAAGGCTGGGGCCCAAAGGGTATCCAGATCGTCGCGATCGGCAACGGCGCGCAGAACATCATCGCCGCGTTCGAGACGCACGCGGTCGATGCCGATATTGGCCCGAGCGCCGTCGCGGTGAACATGGAAGCGAAAGGCACCGGCCGGCTGCTCGAGCCGGTGTCGAAATACGAGGGCAATATCGGCGCCGGCATGATCTTCGCGACCAACAAGCTCATTGCCGCGCATCCCGATACGGTCCGGCGCTTCCTCGCCGCCTGGTTCGACACGGTGAAATTCATGCGCTCGCACAAGGAAGAGACGGTGAAGATCGAAAGCGCCGTGACCGGATTCTCGCCCGAGGTTCAGGCGCGCGAATACGACATCAATATCGGCGGCTTCAGCGACACCGGCAAATTCGACAAGCAATCGCTCGCCAATCTAAAGCGCTCTTTCGTCGACCTGAAGCTGGTCGACACGCCTCCTGACATGTCGAAGCTTTACACGGAAAAATTCCTGCCGAAGAGCTAAGGCTGCACCGGAGCGGCGCAGCCGGTCACTGCGCCGCGCCCGATTGCGTCGTCGCTCCTAGCGGCTGCGCGTCATCCTTGGCCGTAATATCCTCCAGCGTCCGGCCCTTGGTCTCGATGCCGACGGCGATCAGCGCCAACGCGGCGATGAGAAAGGTCAGGGCGAAAGTGTGCAGCACATACGCGCCGAGCCCGTAAGCGAGCATGAAGCCGACGATGGTCGGTGCCAGGAACGAGCCGATGCGGCCGATCCCGAACACCCAGCCGACGGCTGTCGCACGCATCTCCGTCGGATAAAGCTCGCCGGCATAGATCGTCGTCGGACCATAGACGCCGGGATTGACCCAACCGACGCAAGCGATCGCGGCAAACATCCATGAACCGCTCGCCATCGCGAACCAGAGATGGAAGCCGGCACCGATGAAGTAATAGAGAAACAGGACCGGCCGGCGGCCATAGCGATCGATCAGGAACGAGCAAGCGGAATAGCCGAAGATCGCGGCACCGGCCTGCACGAGCTGCAAAAGAATTGCATTGCTCAGCGGCAGCCCGCGCTGCGTGAGGATCGTCGGCAGCATGAAGAGAATGCCGTTCGACGACCATAGGAAGCAGAAGGACACGATCCAGAGCAGGATGGTGCGCCGCCGGCGTCCGGGCGCGAGCAATTGCAGGACCGTCACGCCGGCCGGCGCTGCAACCTCGCTTCCGCGGCTTTGCGCGGCGACGACTGGCGCCGGCTGTGCACCCGTCGCCGCTTTCTCGATATAGGCAACCGTGGCTTCCGCCTCGGCTGTACGGCCTTTGCTCAAGAGATAGCGCACCGATTCCGGCACGTTGCGGCGCACGAAGAAGAGCAGCAAAGCCGGCAATACGCCGATGACGAACAGCCACCGCCAGCCCAGCGTCGGAATGATCGCGAGGCTGAGCCCCGCCGCGACGACAAGCCCGACCGGGAACGCGGTCATCATATTGCCGGTGGCTGCCCCCCGGATGCGGCTGGGCATGAATTCGGTGATCAGGGTGCAGGCAACCGGCACTTCGCCGCCAAGGCCGAAATTCGCTAGAAAGCGCGCGGCGACCAGCGATGTCATATTCCATGCGCCGGCCGCGAGACCGGTGAAAGCGGCAAAGATGCCGATCGTCACTTTGAAAGCAGTGCGCCGGCCGATGTAGTCGGATATCGTTCCCCAGAACAGCGCGCCGAGAAAAGCGCCAAAGAGTCCGGTGGTCGCAAGCAATCCGGCCTGTGCGGGACCGAGCCCGAATTCACGCGCGATCGGCGGCAGTGCCGCACCGAACATCGCAAAATCCGCGGCATCGAACAGCGTGCCGAAAAACGCGAGGAGAAGGAGGCGGCGATGCCATGGCGAGAAAGACAGTTTCTCAAGTCGCGTGGTCAGCCGCGCAGAATCGGCAGCAACGGACATAATGCGCTTCCTCCTCTAATCGTGTTTTTTCTCGGATGGCACGATCGATGTCAGCCATCCAGCCACTCCCGCTCATGTAAGCGGCAGGGTATCCGATTGTCGAGGCGTCAGCGGTGCTCGCTGACCGTTCCGTCCTGCAAGGTCAGGATGCGATCCATCCGCCGCGCCAGTTCGAGATTATGTGTCGCGATCAGCGCGGCGAGGCCGGTGCGGCGCACGAGATCGAGCAGCACGGCGGTGACTTCATCGGCGGTGGTGTGATCGAGATTGCCGGTCGGCTCGTCGCCCAAAAGCAGCTTCGGCTGATTGGCGATCGCGCGCAGGATGGCGACGCGTTGCTGCTCGCCGCCTGAGAGGCGCGCCGGACGATGATCGGCACGCGGCTGTAAGCCGACGAGACCCAGCAGTTCCATCCCGCGTTTGCGTGCTTCGCGTCGCGATACGCCGGCGATCATCTGGGGCAGCACGATGTTCTCGAGCGCCGAGAATTCCGGCAGAAGCTGGTGGAACTGATAGACGAAGCCGATCGAGCCGCGGCGCGCCGCCGTGCGCTCGCTATCGTTCATGCGGCTGCAATCCTGGCCTTCGAAGATCACCGCGCCGCCATCCGCCCGATCGAGCAGCCCGGCGACATGTAGCAAGGTCGATTTGCCCGCGCCTGATGGGCCCACCAGCGCGACGATCTCGCCCGGCTGAATCGTCAGCGAGATGCCGCGCAGCACCGGCAGGCCGCGCCCGGCTTGCTGATAAGTGCGCATCACCTGACGCAGTTCGAGGGTTGCAGTCACGCCCTCACCTTCCCATCGTTTCGCGATTGGCCCTCTCCCGCTTGCGGGAGAGGGAGGGACCCGCCCCGAGCTTGTCGAGGGGCGGGAGGGTGAGGGCCTCACTCATATCGCAGCGCTTCCACCGGATCGAGCTGCGCCGCGCGCCAGGCGGGATAGATCGTCGCGAGGAAGGACAGGCCGAAGGCCATGCCGACCACCGCCCCCACCTCGTACGGATCGACGCGCGCCGGGATCTGCGTGAGGAAATAGATCTCGGCCGAGAAAAGATTGGTGCCGATGATCGACTGGATGAATTGACGGATCGCCTCGATATGCAAGGCGAATTCGACGCCGATGACAAAGCCGAAGAAGGTGCCGACGAAGCCGACGCTGGCACCAGCGAGAATGAAGATGCGCAGGATCGAGCCCCGCGTCGCACCCATGGTGCGGAGGATCGCGATGTCGCGCCCCTTATCCTTCACCATCATGATCATGCTGGAGATGATGTTGAACGCCGCGACGAGGATGATCAGCGTCAGGATCAAGAACATGACGTTGCGCTCGACCTCGACGGCGTTGAAGAAGCTGAGATTGCTCTGCTGCCAGTCCGCGAGCTTCACCTTGCCGCCAAGCGCCTGGAAGATTTCGAGATCGTAAGCCTTGACCCGGTCGGGATCCGCGACCTTCACCTCGATGCTCGTCACCGCCTTGTCGATATTGAAATAGGTCTGCGCGGTTTCCATCGGCATGAAGATGAACGCGCTGTCGAATTCATACATGCTGACGTTGAAAGTACCGGCAACGGTATAGGTCTTGATCCGCGGCACGGTGCCGAAAACGGTCGCCGAGCCTTGCGGCGAGATTAGCGTGATCGAGCCGCCGGGCCGGATGCCCAGCGTCTGCGCCAGGCGGTAGCCGATGATGACGTTGTTGTCCTTGAAATTCTCGAGCGCGCCGGGG
>DATMZZ010000277.1:0-2250 GCA_035573175.1 Allostellaceae bacterium | reverse complement strand
CGTTTCGAGATGATCGCGCTCCACATGTTCCTCGTCCTGAACCGGCTGAAGGCCGAGCACGAAACGACGGCGGAATTCTCCCAGGCGCTGTTCGATGCGATGTTCGCCGATCTCGATCGCGGGCTGCGCGAGATGGGGGCGTCGGATATGGGCGTCGGGAAAAGAGTTAAAGAGATGGCGACGGGCTTTTACGGCCGTATCGCCGCTTATGAGAAAGGGCTGGAGGGCGACGACGAGACGCTGAGCGAGGCGCTGAAGCGCAACCTCTACGGCACGGTCCAGCCGCGCCCCGAGGCCGTTGCCGGGATCGTGCGCTACATGCGCGGGCAAGCTCGGACCCTGGCCAAGCAGCCGGTTGAAGCCTTTTTCAATAATGAGATTAGGTTAGATCCTGTAAGTCCCTAATTATGAATGATGTTCCTGAATTTTCGCGCCGCATCGACGGGCTCCGGCTGAACCCGGCCGGCGAGGAATACGAGATTTCGGCCAAACCGGAGGAGCGCGATGCTTTGGCCAAGCGCTTCGAGCTGCTGGCGCTTGACCGACTCGAGGCGAAGGTCAAGCTGACGCCGATGGCGGGCGGCTATTACCGGCTCGCGGCCGCGTTCGAGGCCCGCCTCACGCAGTCCTGCGCGGTCACCTCGGAGCCGGTGCCGGCCTTGGTTTCCGAGAGCTTTACTCTGACCTATGGGCCAGTCGAGGAATCGAGTGAGATCGTGCTCGATGGCGCTGCCGAGCCGGTCGAGCCGCTCGATGATGGCGTGATCGATATCGGCGAGGCGGTCGCCCAGCAGCTTTCGCTCTCGCTCGATCCGTTTCCCCGCGCGCCCGGCGCCTCGCTGGAAGAAGAAGCCGATCTTTCCGACGACAGCCCGCGCGAATCGCCTTTCGCGGCGTTAGCCAAGTTGCGTAAGCCAGGACAGGCCTGAAACCTGCTATCGGGTTGCCTTCAGCCGCGTTTTTAGCTAGTTAGCTCCCCTTCTGCCCGGCCGGTCCGGGCCTGGAGCCTTAAAGGATTACCGTCATGGCTGTGCCGAAAAAGAAAACCAGCAAATCCCGCCGCAATATGCGCCGGGCGCACCACCATTTGGCGGCGGCCAGCTATGTCGAATGCTCGAATTGCGGTGAGATGAAGCGTCCGCACCACGTTTGCCAGGCCTGCGGCCATTATGGCGAGCGCGAGGTCGTATCAGTCGCGGCCGAAACGGCTTGACCGCCGCGGTAAGGGGTCCTAGCGCGTGAGCGACCGCCTTGTTGTCGCACTCGATGCCATGGGCGGCGATAAAGCCCCGGATGCTGTCGTAAAAGGCGCGGCGATCGCCCGCGAGCGCTTCCCGCAAATCCAATTCCTACTGTTCGGTGTCGAGAGCCGTCTCGCTCCGTTGGTGGAGAAGCTGCCGATCCTCAAGGGCTGCTCGACGATACGTCATACCGACAATTACATCACCGGCGACGCCAAGCCCTCGACCGCGCTGCGCCAGGGCCGGCAATCCTCGATGCGCCTCGCGCTTGATGCGGTCGCGGCGGGCGAGGCGCAGTGCATGGTCTCGGCCGGCAATACCGGCGCGCTGATGGCGATGGCGAAATTCGCGCTGAAGACTTTGCCCGGCATCGACCGGCCGGCAATCGCGACTTTCTTCCCGACACGGCGCGGCGAGAGCGTGCTGCTCGATCTCGGCGCCAATGTCGAATGCGATGCCGAGAACCTCGTGCAATTCGCGCTGATGGGCGAAGTCTTCGCGCGCACCGTGCTTGGCGTATCGCGGCCGTCGGTAGGGCTTCTCAACATCGGCTCCGAAGAGTTGAAGGGTAATGACGCAGTGCGCGGCGCTGCGGCGCGGCTGCGTGCGCCCGGCTCGCCGATCAATTTCGTCGGCTATGTCGAGGGCGACGATATCGGCGCCGGCAGCGCAGATGTGATCGTGACTGACGGTTTCACCGGCAATGTCGCGTTGAAGACGGCGGAAGGCACGGCGAAGCTCTTCCTCGAATTCGTGCGCACGGCTTTCGCCAGCTCGACTCTCGCGAAGCTCGGTTACGTCTTTGCCAGACCGGCGCTGCAAAAGCTGCGTGAGCGCCTGGATGTGCGACGCTACAACGGCGCCGTGTTTCTCGGGCTCGACGGCATAGCCGTGAAAAGCCATGGCGGCACCGACGAGCTCGGCTTCGCCAGTGCCATCGGGGTCGGCGCCGATATGGTCATCAACGGCTTCCTCGATAAGATCCGCGACGACATCGCGCGCATGAGCG
>DATMZZ010000276.1:0-4009 GCA_035573175.1 Allostellaceae bacterium | reverse complement strand
GCTTGCACCGGCTCCGGCCGCTCGGCCCCTTCCCGGCCGATCAACAGGTAGCGGCCGCATTCGCGAATGGTCCCGTCGGGCGAAATCTTCAACCGTCCATCGAGCGAGCGCCGGATGACTTCGGCGTCGACGCCGATCCATTCCGGTTGCGCGAGGACGCGCGCGGTCTCGGCGCGGTTCTGCTCGACGAAATCGGCGCCACGTTGCGTCGCCCGCACCAGCGCAGCGACGGTTTCCGGATGACGCTCCGCCCAGCTCTGCCTGACCGCCAGCACCTTCTCCGCCGCCCGCACCAGGATGTCCGCGACAAAATGCAGGATATGGCCGACACCGCGGTCGACCGCGATCGCGTTCCAGGGCGCGCCAACGCAGAACGCGTCGATCTGCCCGCTGGCCAGCGTTTCCGCCATGAAAGGCGGCGGCAACACGACAAGCCGCACGTCTTCGTCCGGATCGACGCCGCCGGCGGCCATCCAGAAACGGAGCTGGTAATTGTGGGTCGAGAACGGAAAGGTCATCGCGAACGTCAGCGGGTCTGCGCCGCTCTTGCGCCGCGAGGCCACGACCCGCGCCAGCGCCCTTGCGGTTGCCATCGGGTCGAACCGATCGCCGTCGATCTCGGCCATGATCGCGGCATGCAGCGCCGGCGACACCGTGATCGCATTTCCGTTGATACCGAGATTGATGGGGGCTGCGATCGGCACTTTCACATGGCCGATGCCAAGGCTCGAGGCGATCGCGACCGGCGCCAGCAGATGGGCGGCATCGAACAGACCGATATTGAGCTTGTCGCGAATATTCGACCACGAGACTTCCCGAACCAGCGTGACGTCAAGGCCTTCTGCGGCGGTAAATCCCTTGTCGACGGCGACAATCAGCGCGGCGGCATCGACCAACGGAATGAAGCCAACGTGAAGCTGGCTGGTCATTTCAGGAGTTCCGACGCGGTCAGGATGGATTGCGCGATTTCGCCGATCTTCTTCTTCTCGCGCATTGCGGTCGAGCGCATCAGGACATAGGCCTCCTCCTCGGTCAGGCCCTTGAGTTTCATCAGGATCCCCTTGGCGCGGTCGATCACCTTGCGCTCTTCCAGCGCGTTCTTGGTGCGATCGAGCTCGTCCTGGAGCTTGGCGAAGGCATTGAAGCGCGAAACGCAGAGATCGAGGATCGGCTTGATCCGTTCCTTCTTGAGGCCATCGACGATATAGGCCGAGACGCCGGCATCGACGGCAGCCTGGGTCGAGGCCGCATCGCTCTGGTCGACGAACATCGCGATCGGCCGGCGCACCGCGCGGCTGACCTGGAACATCTGTTCCAGGCTGTCGCGGCTCGGGTTCTCCAGATCGATCACGACGATATCGGGGTCGAGCGCGTAGATGCGGGCGAGCAGGCTCTGCATCTCGCTGATATGGACGACGTCGGTATAGCCGGCCTCCCGCAAGCCCTCCTGCAGAATCGCAGCACGGATCGGGCTTTCGTCGACGATGACGATCTTGGGAGAGGTGTCGGCGCCCATCGCTCACTCAGTATCCGGCACGCATATCCATAGCACGTGAGCGGAAAGCTCAAAGTCTTGTATTTCTGAGCAAATAGGACTAGCTGACGGCCATCAATCACACAGTTTAAGAACCATGTCAGAGGCGGCCGCGCCGAAAATCAGCTTTGTTTCGCTCGGATGCCCCAAGGCTTTGGTGGATTCCGAGCGCATCATCACGCGCCTGCGCGCCGAGGGCTATGAGCTCGCGCGCAAGCATGACGGCGCCGATATCGTCATCGTCAACACCTGCGGCTTCCTCGACAGCGCCAAGCAGGAATCGCTGTCGGCGATCGGCGATGCGATGGCCGAAAACGGCAAGGTCATCGTCACCGGCTGCATGGGCGCGGAGCCCGAGCAGATTTCGTCCGTCCATCCCGGCGTGCTCTCGATCACGGGCCCGCAGCAATATGAAAGCGTGCTGGACGCCGTGCATCGCGCGCTGCCGCCGGCGCATAATCCGCATCTCGACCTGGTGCCGCCGCAGGGCATCAAGCTGACGCCTCGGCACTACGCTTACTTGAAGATTTCCGAGGGCTGCAACAATCGCTGCAGCTTCTGCATCATCCCGAAGCTGCGCGGCGATCTGGTGTCGCGGCCGGCGAGCGATGTGCTACGCGAGGCGGAGCGGCTGGTGAAGGCGGGCGTCAAGGAGTTGCTCGTCATTTCGCAGGATACCTCGGCCTATGGTGTCGATCTGAAATATACCGAAAGCCAATGGCAGGACCGCAGCGTTCGCGCCAAGTTCTTCGATCTCGCCAGGGAGCTGGGCGAATTGGGCGCGTGGGTCCGCCTGCAATATGTCTACCCTTACCCGCATGTCGACGAGGTCATCGGCCTGATGACCGAAGGCAAGATCCTGCCCTATCTCGACATCCCGTTTCAGCACGCGAGTCCCGAGGTGTTGAAGGCGATGAAACGGCCGGCCGCGCAGGACAAGACGCTCGCTCGGATCGGAAAATGGCGCGAGCAATGCCCTGACCTCGCCATCCGCTCGACCTTCATCGTCGGCTTCCCCGGCGAGACCGATGCCGATTTTGCTTATCTCCTGGACTGGCTGGACGAAGCCGAGATCGATCGCCTCGGTTGCTTCAAATATGAACCGGTCGCGGGCGCTGCCTCCAACGCGCTTGAAGGCGCCGTGCCCGACGAGATCAAGCAGCAGCGCTACAACGCGCTGATGGCGCGGCAGCAGAAGATTTCGGCGCGCCGGCTGAAGCGCAAGGTCGGCACACGTCAACAGGTCATCATCGACGAAGTCGGTCCGACGGTCGCGAGAGGTCGGTCAAAGGCCGACGCGCCCGACATCGATGGCTCGGTCTATCTTTCGAGCCGCCGGCCGCTAAAAGTCGGTGAGATCGTCACCGCCAAGATCGAGCGCGCCGACGAATACGACCTGCACGGCAGCGTAGCCGGATTCTAACGTGCTTTCGGCGCGGGGGCGACCGAACGGACCTTCCAAAGGTTGAGCGTCCGAAGCGCATTCTCCTTCGTCAGTGCCACATACTGGCGCCTGAGATGAGCCGCTTCGGTCTCCGCAGTGACACCGGTCGAGAAGCGACAATCCAGCACCGCGCGCACGGTCTCCCAATCGAGGCCCGCGACCTTGCAGGGGACGAGAATCCCGTCGCTGCGAAGGCTTTGCATCAGGGGCCGCACGATCTCGATGCTCGACTTCGACATTTCGGCCAGTGCGGCAACGGTTTCTTCGTACCTCTTCTGCGCCGCAAAGCTGGACAGGGTCGCCGCGTTGAGCTTCCCCTCGCTCTTCAGATGCGCGATCAGCGCCTTCGCCATCGTGAAATCGCGCTCGCGCGACAGCTCGCGCTCGACCCCGCTCGACGCCGTCGAGATCGCCGAGCGTATTTCCTCGAACAGATAGGACGGCGCGCGGGACAATAGCCGCTCCCTGACGGCTTCCGTCGCGCTGCGAAGAAGCTGCGCACGAAGCTCGGCCGGCATGTCGGCCCGGATGCCGGTCGCCACGGCAAGCTCGGGATCGGATGCGGACTGAGCGATGAGCAAGGTAAAGCCAGCAGGCGAAACGCGCGCGCCTGGATTGCTGACGAGCCTTCGGTTGACGCTCGGGAAGCGGCGCGCCAGCAGGCTGTCGGTGACGACTTCCTTCAGCCACCAGCGCCCGGCGATCGCAAGCAGGTGCTTCTCACCCTTTGCCCTCGCGATTTCGATCAGATCGTCCTCGGTCAGCCGTGGCGATTCCGTCAGTACCGGCCCGGCGATGGAAATTTCCTCATGTCTTGCCAACCGGCGCATGAGCTTCGCGGGTGCCTGCGGCACAGGTGCGAGCTGGGTACTCAATTCGGCGAGCGCGACGCGGGCGCTGACGTCGGCGATGGCGCACAGCTCGATGGTGTTGACCAGGCGCTCGAAAACGTCGCCGAACAGTTCGATCTGCTCGTGATTATAGCTGCCGGCAGACAGCAGGAAGAGCGCCGTTACGCGCTCCACGGTCTC
>DATMZZ010000275.1:0-8781 GCA_035573175.1 Allostellaceae bacterium | reverse complement strand
CTGCGCGCAGGCATAGCCGGTGGTGATGCCGGAATTGTAGAAGCCCTGCACCTGGTTCGAGACTTCGGTCAGATCGACCGTGAGCTCTTCGCCCTTCACCGTCACCTTGACGCGGATCGGGATCTTCTTGCCGATCGAGATGCCGTCGTCGTCCATATAGGATTCGGCTTCATAGACGCCGTCCGGGATCGACAGCGTACGCTGGCGCGCGGCGTGCTCCGAATGATCCATGATCGCGGCGATGGCATCGAGCACCGGCTCGCGGCCGTAGCGATCGAGGAGCTGCGAGAAGCGGCGCTCGCCGGTCTTCACTGCCGTCACCTGGGCACGGAGATCGCCCATGGCGCGCGTCGGGACCCGCACATTCATGCGGATGAAATCCATCAGATCCTGATTGGCGACGCCTTCCTTGTAGAGCTTCAGATAGGGTATCTGCAGCCCTTCGGAGAAGATGTCGGTGGTGACGCCGCCGAGCACGCCGCCGACATCGATCCAATGCGCCATGCAGCAGGCGAAAGCCGAGAGCTTGCCGCCGTGGAAGATCGGCATCGTCAGCGTGACGTGGTTCAGATGCGAGCCGGTCGTGTAGCTGTCATTGGTGATGAGGATGTCGTTCGGCTTGATGTTGTCGTAGCCGAAATGCTTGATCTTCGCCTTCACCGTCTCCGACATGCCGCGGATGAACATCGGCAGGCCGATGCCGATCGACACCGTCTCGCCTTTATCGGTGAAGAGCCCTGTCGTAAAGTCGAGCGCCTCGTAGATGATGGTGTTGTAGGCCGTCCGCATCAGATTGGTCTTCATCTCTTCCGTCACGGCGATAACGCCGTTGCGGATGATTTCGGTGACGACCGGATCGGCCTTGCGAGCGGTAGCGGTGGTCTTGGTATCGGCCATGATTACTTTCTCCCCGCCACGGCAATTTCAAGGTGGCCGTAGGCGTTGACGGTAAGCTGGTCGCCGGGCGCCAGCACGGTGGTCGAGGCATGCTCTTCGATGAGCGCCGGGCCGGCGATCTTGTTGCCGGCGACAAGCACGTCGCGCTTATAGGTCGGCGTGTCGACGAAGCCCGTGCCTTCGTAATAGACCGGGCGCTTGCCGGTGAAAGCCTCTTTAACAGGCTCCGGCCCGCCCGCCTTGATCTTCTCCTGCGGCGGCTTGCGCATCACGCCCGTCACCGCTGTGCGCAGCGAGACGATCTCCGCCCGCTCCGCGGGCGCGTTGGTGCCGTAGCGCTGCTCATGCTGCGCATCGAAATGATCCTTGATCGCCTTGCGGTCGCGCTTCTCGAACACTTCCATCGGCAGATCGACGGTGACGGCGTGCTCTTGACCGACATAGCGCATATCGACCGCGCGCTTGATCGCGATCTGGTCTGGCTTCACCGAGGTCTGGGCGATATTCGCGCGGCCCTCATCCTCGAGCTCCTTATAGACCGCTTCGATTTCATCGAAGGACGCGTCGTCGAGCCGCGTGAACCAGGTGCGCACGAAATCGTAGCGCAGATCGGAGAACAACATGCCATACGCGGAGAACACGCCTGGCGCCTGGGGCACGATGACGCGGCGCATGCCGAGCTCGCGCGCAACTTCGACCGCATGCAGCGGCCCGGCACCGCCGTAAGCGACGAGCACGTAATCGCCGACATCGAGGCCGCGCTCGGTGGTGACGCCCTTGACCGCGTAGGACATCGCCGTGGCCGCGATGCGCAGGATGCCGTCTGCGGCTTGCGTCGCATCCATGCCGAGCGGCTCGCCGACATGGGAGGTCAGCGCCTTCTTCGCCGCTGCGGTATCGAGCTTCATCTCACCGCCGAGGAAGCGATCGGCGCCGAGACGACCGAGCGCAAGATTGGCGTCCGTCACCGTCGGCTCTGTGCCGCCGAGGCCGTAACAGGCCGGACCGGGCGCAGCGCCGGCGCTTTGCGGGCCGACGCGCAGCATGCCGTCCTCGACCTTGGCGATCGAACCGCCGCCGGTGCCGACTTCGAAAATATCCATCATCGCGATTTGTACCGGCAGCGCTTTCTCATAGCCGCCGAGCAGCGCCGAACCGGTGGTCAGCGGCTCGCCGTCATGAATGACGCCGGCCTTCGCCGTGGTGCCGCCCATGTCGAAGGCGATCGCGTTCTTGAGGCCGAGGGTTTGGCACAGCATGCGCGTGCCGATAACGCCTGCCGCCGGGCCGGATTCGAGCATGCGGATGCAATATTGCCGCGCCTGAGACGAGTCATAGAGACCGCCCGTCGATTGCACGATCAGGAACGAGCCTTTGAAGCCTTCCTTGCGAATGTGATTGTCGATGCCGCCGACATAGCGATCGACGATCGGGCCGATATACGCGTTTGCAACGACGGTCGAGCAGCGCTCGAATTCGCGATATTCCTGGCTCAGCTCGTGGCTCGCCGAGACGAAGATGTTCGGGTGGCGCTTTTGCAGGATCGCCTTAGCGCGCTGTTCGTGATCGGGCTTGCGATAGCAATGCAGGAAGAGGATCGCGATCGCTTCCATGCCGAGGCTGGCGAGATGATCGCCGAGCGCCTCGATCTCCTTGTCGTCGAGCGGCTTCTCGACCTCGCCATCGGCGAGGATGCGCTCATTCACCTCGAAGCGCAGCGCGCGCTCGACCAGCGGCTCATGCTTCTGGAAGAAGAGGTTGTAGGAATCCGGCCGGTTGATGCGGCCGATCTCGTAAATGTCGCGGAAGCCCTTGGTGATGATGAGCGCGGTCTTGGCACCGCGCCGCTCGAGGATCGTGTTGATGCCGACTGTCGAGCCATGCAGGAAGAGCCCGACGCTCTTGTAATCGGCGCCGGCCTTCGCGACGCCGTTATTGATGCCTTCGACGAGATGCTTCGGCGTCGACAGCGCCTTGCCGAAGCTCAGCTTGCCGCTGGTCTCGTCGAACACCGCCGTATCGGTGAAGGTGCCGCCGATATCGGCAGCCAATCGCAATTTCTCGCTCATGAAAGGTCCCTAGTTTGGAAAATCCGGAATTGGCGTGATGGCTGTCGTCATGCGGTCGCGCTCCGCAGCTTGACGATCTGGCCGGCCGCCTCGCGCGGCGCGGTGCGACGCTGCGGTGTCGGCAGCGTCACCTGATGCGCGAGATCGACCGAGAAATGCGCAACGACCAAGGCGCGCACATGTTCATTGAGCTCTCGCGCGATCTGCTCGGCCTCCTGCGCCGCACCGCGCGCGATCGCCTCGACCAGGCGGCGCGAGATGCGCGCCGTACCGGTGAAGCGCTCGACCAGCGCCGCCGCACGGCTGCGCGAGGTGTTCGGCAGACCATGCTGCGCGATGCGCAACTTGTCGGCCAGCATCTGGCGATAGCCCCGCGCGATGCAGCCATTGTGGCTCGCGCTCGCGATCGAGGAATGGAGATCGTAATTGAAGCGGATGATGCCTTCATAATCCGCTCGCTCGACCGCCTGGCAGAATTTCGCAAGCTGCGCCTTGATCGCCTTGATATCGGCCGGTGTCGAGCGCACCGCCGCGAAATGGCAGGTGATCGGCTGGAAAATCTCCATCGCCTCGTAATGATCGACGACGTCGATGAATTGCAAGGTCGCGACGCGCGCGCCGCGATTGGGTTCGAGCTCGACCAGCCCTTCGGAGGAGAGCCGGATCAGCGCCTCGCGCACCGGCGTGCGCGACACTTTGTATTGCTTGCAGAGCGCGGTCTCTTCGAGCACCGAGCCCGGCTCGATCGCCAGCGCGATGATCGCGTAGCGCAACGCGTCGTAGACGAGTTGGCTGCCGGTCCTTTTTGAGCGCAAGGGGCGCTTCGCAGCGCGCGGCTTCGCTTTCGTCGATTGAGCGGCGATTTTGGGCATGCCCAGTACGCGGTTGTCTCCCCACCTGTATTTTTAAAATATACAGGACGCGGACGCAACCGGGGGGTCTGAAACCAGCTAAATGCTTGAGCTAAAGCCTATTCCACCGCGTAGGTCGCGAAGCGCGCCGGCATGGATTCGCCCCACTGGGCGAAGGTGCCTTTGCCGGCCTCGGCGAGGCCGGGCGGCGTCGCGGCGTTGAGCACATCGCTATCGGTCCAGTGCTCATGCACGCGTCCCCAGGGATCGCACCAGTAATCATAGACCTGCGCCCCGAGCCGGTGCCGGCCAATGCCCCACATATGCTGGTACTTGTTCTGCTTCACGAGATACTCGTGACCCATCATCACATCGTCGAAATCGCGCACCTCGTAGGAGAAGTGGTTGAGGCCGGCTTTGGCGCCGCGCATCGTGAAGAAGACATGGTGATCGACATAGACGTCGCCGGCATCGATGCGATTGAAGGACGAGACGACATTGCTCGGATCGCCCGACCACACATCGTCGGAGCAAAGGAAGCCCAGGATCTCGCGATACCAGCCGAGCGTCTTTTTGAGATCGGTCGTCGCGATGACACCATGCCCCATGCGCTTCACCTGCGCCGGACCGGCGGGCAGCCGCGTCAGTTCGCCGGCGCGGCGGTATTTCTCGCTGCCAAAATTGACGACGTTGCGGCGGATCGGGAGTGGTTCCGCATCGGCGATGCCATGCACCACCTCGATCGTGAAGCCGTGCGGATCGCGCAGCCGCACGCGCTTGCCGCCGCCTGGCCCGTCGAGCGCTTCGATCTTCGAGGCGCCTTCGACCTTGGTCAGGCGGTCGAGGTCATCCTCACTCTTCGCATAAAACGCCATGCCGAGGAATTTCGGCTCGCCGAGCTGCGTGACGTGCAGATAGGCGGCCGGATCGGTGCCACGCATATAGAGCCGATCCTTGGTCCGCGCCGCGCGTACCATGCCGAAATCCAAAAGGAACTGCTCGGCCTGATCGAGATCGGGCGATTGCAGCCGCCCAAAAGCGATATCACGGACTTTGATGACGGGCATCTGCCGCCTCCGTTATCTATTTTTCGTCATTGCCGGGCTTGTCCCGGCAATCCATGGACCCGCGGAACAAGTCCGCGGGTGACGATGAAAACTTTTCTAATTGGGTACTGCGGATCATCGTCAGATCACCCCCGGATACGACCCGCCATCGAGCTGCAGGTTTTGACCGGAGACGAATCCCGCCTGTGCGCTGCAGAGATAGGCGCAGGCGTCGCCGAACTCCTCAGGCGTGCCCATGCGCTTGGCGGCGAGCGTCGCGGCGATGCGCTTATAGGCTTCGTCCATGGTGATGCCGTCGGCCTTCACCATACGATTGGCCATGAACTCCTGGCGGCCGGTCTTGATGCGCTCGGGCAGCAGATTGTTGATGGTGACGTTGTCGGCCATCACCTCGAAGCTCTGTGATTTCGAGAACGCCGTCAGCGCGGCGCGCGCCGCGGTCGAGAGCCCCATATGCGGCCGCGGCGATTTCACCATCGCCGAGGTGATGTTGATGATACGGCCGAATTTGCGCGCCTGCATGCCGGGCAGAACGGCGCGGATCAGCAGCACCGCCGGCAGCATGTTGGCGCCGAGCGCGGCGAGCCATTGCTTCTCATCCCAATCGGCGATCTTGCCCGGCGGCGGCCCCTCATTGTTGTTGATCAGCATGTCGGGCTCGGGGCACCCGGCGAGCAGCGCCTGGCGGCCCGCATCGGTATTGATATCGGCCTTCACCGTATGGACGGTGCCGCCGGTCTTGGCGCGGATTTCCGCTGCCGCCTCGTCGAGCGGGCCCTGATTGCGGCCGTTGATCCACACCGTCACGCCCTCGCGCGACAGCGCCAGCGCGCAGGCCTTGCCCAGCCCTTTCGATGATGCGCAGAGCAGCGCCTTGCGGCCTTTGATTCCCAGATCCATAGCTCATTTCCTCGCCTAAAACTGGGCGCATCGTAGCCAGTCCCCTTCTTCCCTGCAAAAAGGGCGGCTTTCGTCGAGCCGGCAGAGCGGGTAAGACTCCCGGCGCTAAAACGGGAGGAAGAAAATGCAGCGCTTTGCCTATATCGGCACCGGCTGGTGGGGGATGGAACTCGCCAAGAATTCGCTGCCGCTCAAAGACATCATCCAGATCGCCGGCTGCTGCACCCTCGTCGATAAGGAAGCGGCCGCCTTCCAGGCGCAATTCGGCGGCAAGCGCTTCCCGCGTTATGAGGACGCGCTCGCCGATCCCGAGGTCGACGCGGTCCTGCTGGCAACGCCGCATTCGCTGCATTGGACGCAGATCATCGACGCCGCCAAGGCGAAGAAGAATGTCTTCGTCGAGAAGCCGCTCGCCCTCACCTTCGAGACCGGCCAGAAAGCCGTCAAAGCCATCGAGGACGCGCATCTGACCTTGGGCATCGGCCATAATCGCCGCTATTCCCAGGTCGCACGCAAGATGAAGGAGATGGTCGAGAGCGGCGCTGTCGGCAAAGTGCTTCATGTCGAAGCCAACTACTCGAGCGCCGGCGGCATGCATTATCAGCCCGGCATGTGGCGCGGCAAGCGCGAGGAATGCCCCGGCGGCGGCCTCGCCCCGATGTCGCTGCATGTGATCGACACGCTGACCTGGATCCTGGGCGGGATCACGCGGCTTTCGGGCATCGCCAAGCGCCAGGCGATCACCAAGGTCGAGCTCGACGACACGGCGGCGGCGCTGTTCGAGCTCGAGAGCGGCGCGACCGGCTCGCTCGGCTGCGTCTTCGCTTCGGCGATGAATGCGACGCTGAAACTCTACGGCACCAAGGCGAATATCGAGGCGCGCGACAATTTCAAAGAACTGATCGTCACGCCGGTCTCGCCGCAGGAACCGATCACGCGCACGCGCTTCGAGATCGACGACACCGTCCAGCAGGAGCTCAAGGCCTTCGCCGAGGCCTGCGCCAACCACACGAAGTTCCCGGTGCGTCCGAACGAAGCCCTGCACAACGTCGCCGTGATGCAGGCGATCATGGAATCATCCGACAAAGGCAGTGCCTGGGTGAACTTGCCCCCGCGGGGCTAGAAGAAAGAAACCGCCAAGGTGCGAAGACGCCAAGATTAAACACGGAGGCACGGAGAAGAGGGAGAAGGCTTTAAGCGCGCTTTCGCGCGAAATTCGTATTCTCCGTGCCCTCTGTGTCTCCGTGGTGAAACTTCTTCTTGGCGTCTTTGCGCCTTGGCGGTTCAATTTTGTTCGTCATTGCGAGAAGCGAAGCGACGAAGCAATCCAATCTGCAGCCTGAGACTGGATTGCTTCGCCCTCATCCCGAGCTTGTCGAGGGACGCTCGCAATGACGTAGCTTAAGAAGCTTTATCGCCCGCGCCCGAACTCGTCGCATCCGTTTCTGGATAGTCATACGCCGCCGAGGATTGGATTCCCGAAAACGTGTATCCGAGATGCCGCTCGATCGGCAGGTCGATCCAGGGCGTGTTCTTGGCTGCGTCGCGCACCACGCCGAGCGGGTCCTCGCCTTCCGCCACGCGCTCCATCTGCTGCAGCAGGGTTTCGCGATAGAGAACCACACCGCGATCGCTGCGCCCGAGATGCTCGAGCGAATGATCGGTGACGTCGCCTTGCGTGATCATCACCATCATGTCTTGCGCATTGAGCTGCTCGGGGATGAACTCGCCGTTCGGCGTCGACCAGGGATTCTCCCACATCGACGCTTCCGCCTGCGGCGGCTTGCCGGCTTCGCGGCGGCGGCTGTTGTACCAATAGAGAAGCGTGTTGGTGTCATCGACCGGGATGCGCAGCTGATATTGCACCCAATCGGTTCCGCCATAGGCAACCATCGCATGGCCCGGGAAGATCTGCGGATGGCCGATGGTCCATTCCTGCGAATCCGGGCTGTCGCCTTCCCAGAGCCGGCGCTTGTTGATGCCGTATTCGAAAATGTCGAAGGCGATCTCTTTATGGGTGCGGATCTGCACCGGCGGCAGGCCTTTGCGCTTGTTCACATAATTCGTGTAGCGCATGTGCAGATATTCGATATGCAACGGGTCCATCGTGTTTTCCGCGATCTGGAGCCAGTTGCACGGCATGCGGCTGATGCCGATGTCCTTGTCGTAATCGTCGCGCACCATGAACTCGAAGCGCGGCAGCAGCGGCGCCGGGGCCGGACCGAGATAGGTCCAGAGCATCCCGCCCATCTCTTGCACCGGATACGCATCGATGCGGATCTCATTCTTCATCGTGCTGGCGTGATGCTCGGTCGGCTGATCGAGGCAGCGGCCGTCAACTGAGAATTTCCAGCCATGATAGGCGCAGCGTATGCCGCCCGCTTCGGCCATGCCGCAAGCGAGCGACGTGCCCCGATGCGGACAACGCTGCGCCACCAGCCCGTAGGCGCCTTCCTCGGTCTGGAAGAGCGCGAGCTTCTCGCCGAGCAGCGTCACCGCTTTCACCGGCTCGCGTTTCAGCTCAGCGACCAATGCGACCGGATACCAGAAGCAGCGGAGATAGCGCCCCATCGGCGTGTCGCGTCCGACGCGGGTGAGCTGCCGATAGAGCTCATGCCGTGGCTGCGCTTTGCTTGGCGTCGAGTCCATGGGTCGCCACCCTTTCTGTCAGAGCGCGGTTCAGGCGTGCGGCTTCGGTCTCACCGGCGTCAGGAAACGCAAGACCGAGAACGGATTGGGCATCTCGCCAACCGGGCATTCGATGAGTGCCGGCTTGTTCGACGCGATGCCGCGGCGCAGCGCGGCGCGCAGCGCTTCCGGACTCGTCGCCCGCTCATGGGCAATGCCGAATGAATCGGCGAGCTTCATGAAATCGGGATTGGTGAGATCGCTGCCGATGACGCGGTTGCCGTAATCCTCTTTCTGGCTGCGCTGCACGTTGCCGAAAGCGTTGTCGTTGAAGACGACGAAGGTGACGGCGAGATTGTGCCGCACCGC
>DATMZZ010000274.1:0-5359 GCA_035573175.1 Allostellaceae bacterium | reverse complement strand
TATTGACCGGCATCGACTTTCGCGAGCTCGTCGCGGAACGCCTTCAAGACTTTCTCGCCATCGGGCGTGCGCTTGGCCCAATCCGCCGCGATCGGCTCCGCCTCCGCGCGCCACTTCGCCGTCTGTTCGGCGGGCGCATCGATCACCGTCTGGTTCGGCAGGCCTTTGACCAGCTTGTCGCCGAAGACCTGCAGCCGGTCCCAGAATTTGCCGAGCTCGCGGCTTTCGCCTTCGCCGGAGAATTTATCGAGCACGGCTTTGGCCGAGGCTGGCAGCGATTCGTAGCGTTTCTTGCCGATGAACATCATGCCGGTTGCGGTACCGAGCGCCGCTTCGACGTGATAGCTCGTGACCTCTTGCAGCTTGAACGACAGGATCGCCGTCCAGCCGAGCATCACGCCATCGACGGTGTTGCGCTGGAGCGCCTCATAGCTTTGCGTCACCGCGAGCACGATCGGCGCCATGCCAAGCCGCTGCGCCAGCTCGCCGGTTTCTTTCGAGGGCGGGATGATCTTCAGCCCTTTGAGATTGCTGAGCGAAGCCGGCTTGGTGCGGAAATGCATGCCGGCCTGCGACAGCACAGCGAGCATGATCGGCCGCACTTCGTCGTATTCGGCATCAAGCACGCCGTCTTGATAAAGCCGCCATAGCGCCACCGAGGCTTTCTCGGAGCTCTCACCGGCAATGAATGGCAGGCCGCCGACATTCGAGCGCTGGAACTTGCCGGCGAAATTGCCATGCGTCAGCCAGGAGATCTGCGCGACATCGGCGACGACGCGATCGTAAGAGTTGTTGAGATTGGCGATCGCCATGCCGTCGCGGATGTCGATCTTGAGCTTGCCTTCGGCCGCCGCGTTGACGCGGTCGGCCCAGGGATGCGACACCTGGTCGGCGAGCGGATTGCCCGGCGGCAAAGCCGTCGCGAGAATCAGCGTCGGGACATCATCGGCGCGCGCGTGAGCGATCGCGGTGCACGCCAGCGCTAAAGCGCCAAGCGCCACCGCGATCTTCCCCCCCAACGCCATGGCCGCTCGCTATTCGGCTGCGGCACGACTGCGCGACGTCGCCGCCTCGACCGGATTGCGCCCGATGAAGAATTCCTTGTCGGGCGAGTCCGTCGGCTTGAGGCCCGAGCGCGTCAAGCCGGTGCGCAGCATCGTCATCTGCTGAGCGTGGATCTTCATCGTCGGCTGGCGCAGCGGGCCGCCGTTATAGCCTTGCAGCCAACCCTCATAGCCCCAGACCATGCGATTGAGGAAATGGCCGCCGGAGGAAGATGCGTTTACCGCGCCATTGGCCTGCCGGGCCGGCGCCGTGCGCCAGTAGATTTCCGTCGCCTCGTCGAATTTCTTCTGCTGCAACAGCTCCATCACATGCGGGACAGTGTTGCCGAAGAAATGCGTGTTCGATGTGCCGGTGAATTGGATCGGCACGAGCTGCGCCAGCGGTACGAGATCGCCGAAGAGCGGCGTCTCGACGATCACCTCCTTGCCGAAGAGGCGATGGCATTCGACGAAGCCCATGATCGAGGGCATGCCGCCTTCCGCCTTGATGGCGACGATGTTCGGGCAATTGTCGAGCAGCTTGCGGATGACGGCCGACGGAATGTCGGAGGCATGCAAGCGCGAGAAGCCCCAGAGCGGCACCGGGAAGAGCAGGACCGCGAGCTTGGTCGCGTCGCAGAATGCCTTCGTGTATTCGTAAATCTCGTCCACGCTCTCGGGATAGAAATTCGCCGGATAGGACAGCAGCACGAGCTCGCAGCCATTCGCCTCGGCGATCTTCGCCGCTTCGATATTCTCTTCGAGCGTGTTGAAGGAGGCGTGAAGGATGAGCTTCAGCCGGCCTTTCGATTCATCGTTCGACCATTCGAAGAACTGACCATATTCGGGCAGCGTGAGCGCCGTCTCGGAGACAAGCAGCGTGCCGGCGAAACCGTGCTCCAGCGATTTGCGCACATCGTGGCGAACGCCGCGCTCGTTGAGGCCTTTCAGATCGGCGGTGTAGGAAGGGATGATGACGTTGGCGCAGCCCTTCAAATGCTGCCATGCCCAATCACGCGCTTCGTTCTTGCGATAGCTCGGCATTTTTCCTCTCTTTCCTTGTCGTCCTGCTCCGCCGCGGAGCCGCTCGTTTGCCAGAGAGGATCATGATGCGGGACCAGGCAAGTCAAATGATTTCAGTGCATTGGTTTGCGATTGGGCGGCGAAGCGAACCGCCCCGAAGCGCCGATCCTCACCGGACGAAACACCGGGGAGGTGCCACGAGGCTCGGCATGGACAGTGTCAGGGGAATTGTCATAATTGCGACGGGCAATTCGCATCGATGGGCACAGCATGCCACGCCGCAATGCGTTGGCAGTTATCCGGCACTTCCTCGAAGAAGGGCGCTTTCGCGCGCAGGACCGGCTACCGCCGGAACGCGAGCTCGCGGAAACCCTCGGCTTGACGCGGACCCAGCTCCGTTCGGGCATGAAGCAGCTCGAAGCCGAGGGGCTGATCTGGCGGCATGTCGGGCGCGGCACCTTCTTCGGCTCGCCGCCGACGCAAGCGGCGGCTCAACCTGTGCCGGCGGAAGGCACCGCCAATCCGCGCGAATTGATGGAGGCGCGTATCGCGCTTGAGCCGCAGCTCGCACGGTTGGCATCGACGCATGCGACATCCGACGATCTCATCCGGCTCGATCGCTGTCTCGAGCGTGCCCTTGCGGCGCCGGATCCGCGGCTGTTCATGACCTTCGACGCCGATCTCCACCTCGCTATTGCCGAGGCTTCGCACAACACGCTGCTGGTCGATCTTTTCCGCTCGATGAATGCGGTGCGTCACCGCGTGCTGTGGGGCAAGCTCGACGGCGATTTCCTCACCCCAGACCTGCGCAAGCAATATGACGGCCAGCATCGCGGCATCGTCCAGGCGATCGCGCGGCACGAGGCGGCGCAAGCCGAGAATCTGATGCGCTTCCACCTCGAGACGGTGGAGCGCCAATTGATGACGGTGGCGCTCCTCTTCCGGCCGTAATGCTACCCCCTCACCCTCCCATTGCTTCGCAATGGGCCCCTCCCTCTCCCCAAGGGGCGAGGGGCTTGGAGCAGCGTTCCCTCTCTCCACCGGGGAGAGGGCAGGGTGAGGGGGCATTCGCTCTAGCGGATTACTTCTGCATCACCGGCAGGAATTTCTCGGTATAGAGCTTGCTCATATCCGGTTCGGCCGGCAGCGCGCCCATCTGCACGAAGGAGCGCGACAGCACTTTCAGCGCCGCGGGCTCGAATTTGCCGGTGTCGGAGAAGGTCGGCATCGTCTCGTCGTAATCGCGCGCGGTGATGTCGAGGGTCGCATGCATGATCGGCGCCGCGAGCTTCACAGTCTCGTCCTTGTTCTTACGCATCCAGCTGATGGTGTCGAACCAGGCGGCGAGGAAGGCCTTGATCTCCTCGGGATGCGCGGCGATGAGCTTGTTGGTCGCGTAGGAGACGTGGTTGATGAACACAGGTGCAACTGTCTCGTAGCGCACCATGATCTTCCCGATTTTCTCATCTTCGAGCTTGAAGGCGCCTGCGGGATCGACCGCCAAGCCTTCTGTCTCCTTGGCGCGCATCGCCGCGACCTGCGCCTCATTGGTGCCGAGGGGCGTGACGACGATGCCGTCATTGCCCCAGCCTTGCTGGCGCGAGAGCTCGCGCGTTACCCAGTCGGTGAGGCTGCCGACGGTCGAAGCGCTGATGCGCTTGCCCTTGAGATCGGCGATCTTGTTGATGCCTGCATCCGGCCGCACGACCATCATCAGATTGACCGGGCCGGCATAAGCGCAAATGCCAAGCACCGGCGCGCCTTTGGCGACGAAAGCGAGTTCGGGGCCGGAGCCGAGGCCGATATCGACCGCGTCGGCGGCGAGTGCCTGTTGCAGCTTCGCGCTGCCGGCGAAGGACGAGATTTCGAGTTCGAGTCCGTGCTTTTGGAAGAAGCCCTTCGTCATGCCGATATCGAGCGGCGTGAAATCGAAGGGCAGGGCGATCGCCTTGCCGGTGCGCAGCTTCTCCAGCGCCGATGCCGGCGCTGCGACCGCGATCATACTCAGCACCGCGAAGGCAGCGGCGATAACTCTTCCACGCGAAATGACCATTCTGCTCCTCCCTAAGTCGGTGTTGTTGATCACACCGATCTGACGGGGGAGTGTCTCGCGCCTCTGCCTTTAAGGCAAGCGTGAGGCGTTTCTCACACGTCGAGGTCGCGGGCGAATTTCGCGTTCTTCTGGATGAATTCGAAGCGCAGCTCGGGCTTGCGTCCCATCAGGCTCTCGACGAGCTCAACCGTCGACTTGAAATCGCGCTCGCTTTTCGGCGGCAGCTTCACGCGGAGCAAAGCGCGCTTCTTCGGGTCCATGGTCGTGTCTTTGAGATAGCGCGCCGGCATCTCGCCGAGACCTTTGAAGCGGCTGATCTCGACCTTGCCTTTGTTCGCAGGGAAGGCGGACTTCATCAACTGATCCTTATGCGCGTCGTCGCGCGCATAGAGCGTGTTGTCGCCCTGGCTGAGGCGATAGAGCGGCGGCACGGCGAGATAGAGATGGCCGTCATCGACCAGCTTCGGCATCTCGCGGAAGAAGAAGGTCATCAGCAGCGAAGCGATATGCGCGCCGTCGACATCGGCATCGGTCATGACGATGACGCGCTCGTAGCGCAGCTTGCCTTCCTCATAGCGATCGCCGGAGCCGCAGCCGAGCGCGAGGGTCAGATCGGCGAGCTCCTGATTGGCGCGCAGCCGGTCGCTCGAGGCCGAGGCGACGTTGAGGATCTTGCCGCGCAACGGAAGGATCGCCTGCGTGTCGCGGTCGCGCGCCTGTTTCGCCGAGCCGCCGGCGCTGTCGCCTTCGACGAGGAAGAGCTCGGTGCCGCCCGGCGTCGAGCGGCTGCAATCGGAAAGCTTGCCGGGCAGGCGCAGCTTGCGCGTCGCGGTCTTGCGTTCGAGCTCGCGCTCCTGGCGCTTGCGCTGGCGATCCTCGGCGCGCTCGATGATCGCATCGAGCAAGCCGCGCGCGCTTTGCGGGTCGTCGGTGAGCCAGTGATCGAAACGGTCTTTCAGCGCGCCTTCGATCAGCCGTGCGGCTTCGGGCGAGGAGAGGCGGTCCTTGGTCTGGCCAACGAATTGCGGATCGCGAATGAAGAGCGAGAGGATGACGACCGCGCCGTCCATCACGTCTTCGGGCGCAATCTGCTGCGCGCGCTTGTTGTTGGTGAGCTCGCCATAGGCTTTGAGGCTGCGCGTCAGCGCGGCGCGCAGGCCCGCCTCATGCGTGCCGCCTTCCGGCGTCGGCACCGTGTTGCAGAATGAGGCGGTGGTGCCTTCGTGATCGACCGGCCAAG
>DATMZZ010000273.1:0-27721 GCA_035573175.1 Allostellaceae bacterium | reverse complement strand
TGGAGCGCCTTCCTCCATATCGGCGACGACATCAACGACTCATCGAGCTACAGCGCCGGCATCTCCTACCTCGGCACACGCTCGAGCAATCGCGCAACCAATCCGGTCGGCGGTCCGCCAGGCTCGGATCAGTTCACCGGCGTCGATAACACTTTCATCGCCGATGCGGTCTACAAATGGGCGCCGAACGGCAATTTCGCGCAGAGCTATGTGAAGCTGCAGGGCGAGGCCTTCCTGCGCAAGGAATCCGGCGCCTTCACCGCGCTCAATTTCGCGAGTGCGCCGGGCGTACCGACCACGCGCTCGTTCGATGCCGGGCTCCAGAGCGGCTTCTACGCGCAGGCGGTCTATCAATTCATCCCGTTCTGGCGCGTCGGCGTGCGCTACGATCAGGTTCACGCGCCGTCACTCGGCGCCGCGTTTGCCGGCACCACAATCGACTCACGTGATCTGACGCCGCGCCGCTATTCGGCGATGATCGATTACTCGACCAGCGAGTTCGGCCGCTTCCGGGTGCAATACAATTACGACGAAGCGCGGCCCAATCCCGACAATCAAGTCATCTTCCAATACACCGTCAGCCTTGGCGCACATGGCGCCCATCAATATTGAGAGGCGCGTCATGAAAAGAATGATTCTCACGCTCGCCAGTTTCGGTTTTGCGCTTTTCGCATCGGCACAGGCGCACGCGGCGTTCAACGTTTTCGCCTGCGAGCCGGAGTGGGGCGCGTTGACGAAGGTGGTCGGCGGCAACGATGTCGACGTCTACACTGCGACGACCGCGCTACAGGATCCGCATCAGATCCAGGCGCGGCCGGCGTTGATCTCGCGGCTCCGCAATGCCGATCTGCTTTTCTGCACCGGCGCCGAGCTCGAGATTGGCTGGCTACCGGTGCTGCTGCGCCAGGCCTCGAACGGCAAGGTGCAGCCAGGGCAGCCCGGCTATTTTGAGGCGACCTCGGTCATCAATCTGCTCGAGAAACCGACGCGGCTCGATCGCGCCGAGGGTGATATCCATCCGGCCGGCAATCCGCATATCCAGACGGACCCGCGCAATATGCGCATGGTCGCGGCCGCGCTGGCCAAGCGTCTCGCCACACTCGATCCGTCGCATGCCGCGGGCTATCAGCAGCGCGAGCAGGCTTTCGATCAGGCGCTCGGCGCGGCGATGACGAAAATGCAGGCGCAAGCCGCGCCGCTCAAAGGCGTAGCGTTCGTCTCCTATCACAAGGCGTGGATCTATCTCGCCAATTGGCTCGGCATGAGCGAGGTCGCGAATATCGAGCCGAAGCCGGGCGTGCCGCCGGGCAGCGCCTATATCGCCGAACTGCTCGACAAGATTCCATCACTCAAAGCAAAGATGATCGTCTACGCGGCCTATGAGGATCCGAAGCCGTCGCAATTCGTCGCCGATAAGAGTCATCTGCCGGCGGTGATGCTGCCATTTACTGTGGGCGGCGACGATGCGTCGAAGGACATCATCGGCTTTTATCAGGACACGGTGAACCGCCTGTTGGCGGCGCTTGGGGGAAAGAGTGGCTGATCACAGTCTCGATATTCTGCTGCCGGCACTGCTGACCGGCATATTGGTGCTGGCAACGCATGTACCGCTCGGCCGGCTGGTGCTCGATCGCGGGATCGTCTTCATCGATCTCGCGATCGCGCAGGTCGCGGGGCTCGGCGTCGTCATCGCCGATTTCTTCGGCTGGGAGCCGAGCGGGTGGTCGGTGCAGATCGCGGCTGTGATCGCCGCCCTCGCCGGCGCCGGCTTCCTCATCTGGACTGAGCGCCGGCTGGCGGCGCTGCAGGAAGCGGTGATCGGCGTCGTCTTCGTGGTCGCGGCGAGCGCCGAGATCGTGCTCCTCAGCTACAACCCGCATGGCGCCGACGAACTCAAGGATCTGCTCGTCGGCCAGATTCTCTGGGTGGTGCCGAGCGATCTGATTCCGGCCACGATCCTCTATGCGATCGTGCTCGGCTTCATCCTCTTCGTCGATCTCGCGCGCTGGCGGGTGCTGTTCTATGCGCTCTTCGCCATGACCGTGACGGCGTCGGTGCAACTCGTCGGCGTATTCCTGGTCTTTGCCTCGCTGATCATCCCGTCGCTCGCGGTTCGTGGCATCCGCGGCCCACGCTCGATCATCTATGCCTATGCGATCGGACTGGTGGGTTATGCACTCGGCCTGTTGTCGTCGGCGCTGTTCGACCTGCCGACAGGGGCGGCGGTGGTCTGCGCCCTAGCCCTGGTCGCCGCCCTGACCGGGCTGGGGCGGGCGGCGCTAGGTGCGCCAGCTACGGTATTATAATACCATAGCCGAAAAGCCCCGAATTTATGGGCTCATCCCTTGACTTCGGCGCACCTGACGGCATACTGCGCGGCCTTACCGAGGAAGTGGGATGAAGACCTATATCGCAACTCCGGCCACGATCGAGAAGAAGTGGCTGCTGATCGACGCCGACGGGCTCGTGCTCGGCCGGCTCGCCGCGCTGATCGCCGACCGGCTCCGCGGCAAGCACAAGCCGACCTACACGCCGAACATGGACTGCGGCGACCACGTCATCGTCGTCAATGCCGAGAAGGTGGCTCTGACCGGCAACAAGCGCCAGGACAGCATCTTCAATTGGCACACCGGCTTCCCCGGCGGCATCAAAGATCGCAGCAAGGGCGCGATCCTCGCCGGCAAGCATCCCGAGCGCGTGATCGAGAAGGCGGTCGAGCGCATGGTGCCGCGCGGCCCGCTAGGCCGTCGCATCATGGGCCATCTGCGCGTCTATGCCGGTCCCAATCACGAGCATGAGGCGCAACAGCCGGTGAAGCTCGATATCGCTGCCATGAATCCCAAGAACAAGAGGGCCTGAGCATGGCCGATCAACCGCAATCCTCCCTCGGCACGATGCGCGACGCGCTGCAGAATGTGCAGCTGCGCCACGCTCCGACCCCCACTACCCCGGCCGCGACGGCGCAGACCGACGCCAAGCCGAAGCTCGATGCGCAGGGCCGCGCTTATGCGACCGGCAAGCGCAAGAACGCCGTCGCGCGCGTCTGGGTGAAGCCAGGCACCGGCAAGATCACGGTCAACGGCCGCGACAGCCCGATCTATTTCGCGCGTCCCGTGCTGCGCATGCTGATCAACCAGCCTTTCGCGATCGTCAATCGCCTCGGCCAGTTCGACGTGAACTGCACCGTGATCGGCGGCGGCCTCTCGGGCCAGGCCGGCGCGGTACGCCATGGCATCTCCAAAGCGCTGCTCAACTACGAGCCGGGTCTCCGGCCGGCGCTGAAGGCGCAGGGCTTCCTGACGCGCGACAGCCGCGTCGTCGAGCGTAAGAAGTACGGCAAGGCCAAGGCCCGACGCAGCTTCCAATTCTCGAAGCGCTGATCCCGCAGGCATCGGCGTGTTCTCCATCAAGGGCGTCCTGCGGGGCGCCCTTTCTTTTTCAGGCTACCGTTTGTTGACGAGAGGAGGGGGTCATGGCTTCGAGCTCTGACAAGACGCGGATCGGCATCCTGGGTGCATCCGGCTATACGGGCGCCGAGCTGCTGCGCATCCTCGCGCATCACCCGAATGCCGCGATCGGTGTGCTGACCGCGGATCGCCAGGCCGGCAAGAAGATCGGCGCGGTCTTCCCGCATCTCGCGCGCCATGTGTTGCCCGATCTCGTTGCGATCCCCGATGTCGATTGGAGCGAGCTCGATCTCGTCTTCTGCTGCCTGCCGCATGGCACGACGCAGGAGGTGATCTCGGCGCTTCCGGCGCATCTTCGGGTGCTTGATCTCTCGGCCGATTTCCGTCTCGCCGATCCCGAAGTTTATGCCAAATGGTACGGCCATGCGCACCGCGCCGTCGGGCTGCAGCGCGAGGCCGTCTATGGCCTGACCGAGATCGCGCGCTCGGCGATCGCCAATGCGCGGCTGGTCGCCGTGCCGGGCTGCTATCCGACCGGCGCGCAATTGCCGCTGGTGCCGCTGGTGAAGGCCGGCGTGATCGATCCCGACGATATCGTCATCGATGCGAAGTCCGGCGTCACCGGCGCCGGCCGAGCGGCAAAAGAGTCGAGCCTCTTTGCCGAAGTGTCGGAAGGCATCACCGCTTACGGCGTCGCGCATCACCGCCACATGCCGGAGATTGAGCAGGGATTGTCGCGCGCCGCGGGCCGGCCGGTGACGATCAGCTTCACACCGCATCTGATGCCGATGAATCGCGGCATTCTCTCCTCGATCTATGTCCGCATTACCCGGGGCGCGACGATCGAAGACCTGCGGAATGTGCTCGAAGAGACCTATGCAGACGAAACCTTCGTGCGCGTGTTGCCGCAAGGCCATTACCCGGCGACGCATCACGTGCGCGGCTCGAACCTTTGCCTCATCGGTCTCGGCGCCGATCGGCTCTCCGGCCGCGCGATCATCGTCTCGGCGATCGACAACCTCGTCAAAGGCGCGTCGGGCCAGGCGGTGCAGGACATGAATGTCATGCTCGGCCTGCCGGAAGTGACCGGGCTGCAGACGGAACCGCTCTTTCCCTGACGAGGCGCACACGCGCGTCGGTTTGACCGTGCGAAGTACCGGCGCGTTGAGCGCGGGTGGAAGCCTGCCCACTCTTATTCCGGCCGAGGTCTTGCCAGAGCCGCGCACGGGGCCCAACATGGCCCCAATCGTCGGCGAAAATCGCAAGGGAGATACGCATGCCGTCCGTCACCATCATGAGCATTGCCGATGTCGAGCTCGTTCAAGCGGGCATCGGCCGCGAAGGCAGCATGGCCGTGAAGCAATTTCCGCTCGATACCGGTGTGCCCGGCATCCAACTTGAATTCTCCTGGAATTCCTACGACACCGGCTATGCCACGCCGCGGCACCGCCACACCTTCGATCAGTATCGCTATGCCCTGACCGGCGACCGCATGATCGAGGACGGCTATGTGAAGCCAGGCGAATGCGCCTTCTATCCCGAGGGCGTCTATTACGGCCCACAGATGCAGACGGCGCCGACGATCGGCCTCGGCCTGCAATTCCAGGGCATCTCCGGCCTGCCGTATCTGACCCATGTCGATCTGCGCAACGCCGTGAAGTCGCTCAAAGCCGAAGGCTGGAGCTTCAAGGAAGGCGTCGCGAGCAAGGTCGGACCCGACGGACACAAGATCAACAAGGACTCGCACGCCGCCTGCGTGGAATATTTGACCGGCGAGAAGATCGATTTCCCGGTCGGCCGCTACGAGAAGCCGATCGTGATGAAGCCCGAAGGTCATCCCTGGATCGTCGATCGCAAGGTCGCCGGCGTCGAGCATAAGAAGCTCGGCTTCTTCGGCGGCTCGGGCATTCGGCTCACCAGGCTCGAGCCCGGCGCGAAGATTCCGGCGCGCGTCGAGGAAGATGCCGAGATCCGCTATCTGATCGAAGGCTCGATCAGCTATGGCGGCAAGACCTGGAAGGGCGGCAAGACCAAGGACGAAGGCACCTATATGTTCGTCCAGGCGGGTGCCGATGTCGGCGAGATCACCGCGCCGGAAGGCGCGACCTTCTTCGTGATCGAGTTGCCGATGCTGGCGGATATTGCGGCCGGCAAGCAATCGGCCACCCGCGTCAGCGCGAAGCAGCCGCAACCGGCACACGCATAACGCGCACCGAGTGTCCAAATGAAAAGCGCGGCTCCTGGGAGCCGCGTTTTTTGTTTTCGAGATGGTGTGAGAGGCGTTCTAGATTTCGCTGCCGGCGCCGCCGAATTTCGCGCCGTTCTCGCGGATCCAGATCTTGGCCTCATCCTCGGAGCGGAAATCGCAGATGTGCTGGTTCCTGCCGTTGCGCTTGAGAACCAGCTCGTAACCGCCGTATTTGAGCTTTTTGACGCTGAAAAGCGAATTCGTCTGCTGCGATTTCAATTTCTGTGCGTGTGATTCCACGACCCCTCCTGACACCCAAGAGCGGAATCAATCGCCCGGCTGTTTTCAGCCGTACGCCTCTTACGCGCGCTCCCCAAAGATTCTTGTTGGCAACAACCTGCCACAAAACTGCCATACAATGCCAGTGCGGCATTGTGACCTGCGCATCGCTTTTCGGACCAGCCGTGCGATCGCATTCACCGGCCCGAAAAGCTTATGCCGCGGTTACGGCGACACTTCCTCCAGCACCCGCGCCCGTGTCTCTGTGCCGAAGGCGAAGACCATCAGGCTGGGAATGAGAGGCACGAGGCCGAGCATCGTGAACACGCCGGGCAGGCCGTGATTGGTCAGCATTAGCGCGACCATGGTCGGGCTCAACGTGGTGAAGACATTGCGCACCGTCGACCCCATGCCGGTGCCGAGCGCGCGCATGCGCGTCGGATAGAGCTCGCAGGTGAAGACGTAAATCGACACCGAGACCGAGGCGAGGCAGAAATTCGCGATCGTCGCGCAGATCAGCAGGAAGATCGGATCATGTCCGCCTTGGATCGCGAGCGTCAGCAGCGATAGCGACCCGATCAGCAAGGCCGAGCCGATCCAGATGCGCCGGCCGACATGGTCGATCGCCAATGCGACGGCGATGGCGCTGCCGATCGAAATGCAATGCGTGGCAAGCGTGAATTCGAGCGATTGCTGCACCGAGAGATGCAATTGCTGGCGATAGATCGTCGGCAGCCAGCTATTCAGCGCCTGCGTCACGAAGAAATTGCAACCCCAGATCGACCACACGACGAAGGTGCGCATTCGGTAATAGGACGTGAAAAGCTCGCGCAGATCGGTGCTCTTGCGCACCGGCGGCGGCGCGACCGAGAAATCCGGCGCCGGCAGGGTGGTGCCGAGCTTGGCTTCAGCCTCGCGCTCCATCGAGCCGACAATTTCCTCGGCCTCCTTGGTGCGGCCCTTGCTTGCGAGCCAGCGCGGCGATTCCGGCAGTAAGCGTCGCATGATGGCGGCGACGAAAGCCGGGCAGGCGCCGATCAGGAACATCACCTTCCAGCCGTAGTGAGAGACCAGCAGCACGGCGAGCAAGGTGCAGGCGAGATAGCCGAAAGCGAACGCCGCCTCATACATAAGGAAGAAGCGGCCGCGCGTTTTCGAATGAGCGATCTCGTTGATATAGGTCGCAGCGACGGGGATCTCGCCGCCGATCCCGATTCCTTGCAGCACGCGCGAGATGGTAAGGCTCGTGAAATTCCAGCTCGCCGCGCAGACCAGCGCGAAGATGCCGACCACCCAGACGCTGTAGCTCGCGGCGCGGAGCCGGCCGTAGCGTTCGGCGAGATAGGGAAAGAGTAGCGCACCAAGCAATTGGCCGAAGAAAGTGCCGGAGAGGAGAAAACCGATCTGAGCGGTACTAAGTCCCCATGCGCTAGCCAGGACCGGCATCACGAGTCCCATCACCAGGGAGTCGTATCCGTCAAAGAATGTCGCCATGCCGACGACGATGCGCGCCTTGATCTGCGTGCGGGTCAGCGGCAGCCGCTCCATGCGGGCCGCGATATCGCGCTGCGCGATCGCGGATATCGTGGCATCGGCGGTGGCGGCACCGCCGGATAACGAGATATCAACCATGGCATATCTCCCCCTGATGTGCGGACGTCTTCTGCGGCGCCCGTTTGTGAATTTCTGATCGCTAGTCGAGCAACTCCGCTTTCAAAATGCTGGCATGATGAGACGATGCAGGGGCACGTGCGGCGCCGCCAAGAAACGGCGACGCAGGCCGGCCCGATTGCGGCGTGCAATTTGTCTCAATAATCACAAAGGCAAGCCCGAGAATGCGGCGCATCGCCGTCTCCTCACCCTGCATTTTCGGCCGCGTTCTTTCGTGGCCGATTGATAAAGCGAGTGTCGCGCGAAGCGGCGCCGACGTCAAACGTAACGAGTGAGCGGCTTCAGCTCGCCTTCGTCAGTACATAAGAGCCGGGCGCGTCTTCGAGGACTTTGAGCTTGGCGTCGCCGGGCTGGCGCGCATCGACCTCGCCGCCCGCATATTTGCTTACCCATTTCTCCCAGGTCGGCCACCACGAGCCATCGACATATTTCGCGCCCGCGAACCAATCGTCCGGGCTCTTCGGCAGTTTCGCGTTCTCCCAATGGCCGTATTTCGATTTGCCCGGCGGGTTGATGACGCCGGCGATATGACCCGAAGCCGAAAGTACGAATTTGATCGGTCCCCGATAGATCTGCGTCGCGGCATAGGTCGATTTCCACGGCGCGATGTGATCTTCCTTGGTCGACAGCAAGAAGGCCGGTGTCTTGATCTTGCGCAGATCGATCGGCACGCCGGCGAGCTCGAGCGTATTCGGCTCGACCAGCTTGTTGTCCTGATACATGTTGCGCAGGTAATAGGCGTGCATCGCCGCCGGCATGCGCGTCGAATCGCTGTTCCAGTAGAGGAGATCGAAAGGAAAGGGTTCCTTGCCCAAGAGGTAATTGTTGACGACGAAGGACCAGATCAGGTCGTTGGCGCGCAGCATGTTGAAGGTCGTCGCCATATCCGAGCCTTCGAGATAGCCTTGCTCCTTCATCCGCTCTTCGAGCGAGGTGAGCTGCTCTTCGTCGATGAAGACAGAGAGCTCGCCGGCCTCGGCGAAGTCCGTCATCGTCACGAAATAGGTCGCGCTCTTGAATCGGTCATCGCCCTTCACCGCCATATAGGCGAGGGCCGAGGCGAGGAGCGTGCCGCCGAGGCAATAGCCGATGACATTCGCCTCGCGCTCGCCGGTCGCTTTCTCCATCGCGTCGAGCGCCTCAAGCGGCCCTTCGCGCATGTAGTCCTCGAATTGCTTCTCGGCGAGCTTCTCGTTCGGATTGACCCAGGAGATGACGAAGACGGTATGGCCCTGGCTCACCGCCCATTTGACGAAGGAATTATCGGGGCGCAGATCGAGGATGTAATATTTATTGATCCAGGGCGGGATGATGAGCAGCGGCCGCCGCTTCACCTTCTCGGTCGTCGGCACATATTGGATGAGCTGCATCAGGTCGTTTTGATAAACGACCTTGCCCGGCGTGACCGCGATATTGCCGCCGACGTGAAAGGCTTCGAGATCGGTCATCTTGATCATCAGCCGGCCCTTGCCGCGATCGAGATCCTCGAGCACGTGCTTCAGGCCGTTGACCAGATTCTCGCCGCCGCTGTCGATGGTCGCGCGCAGCACCTCGGGATTTGTCAGCACGAAATTGGACGGCGCCATCGCGTCGACGAATTGCCGCGTATAGAAATCGATCTTGCGCGATGTCTTGTCGTCCAGTCCCTCGACCTGCCGAACCGTCGACTGCAGCCAGCGGGCGGTGAGGAGATAGCTTTGCTTGATGTAGTCGAAGAGCGTGCTCTCCTGCCAAGCCGCGTCCTTGAAGCGGCGATCGCCGGGGGCGGGCTCGGCGACAGGCGGCTCAGGTTTGCCGCCGAGGAAGCGCTGCGTCGTGTTCGACCACAGCTTCAGATAATCCTGCCACAAGGAGAGCTGCGCCTGGACGAGGCGGCCGGGATCGCTCATCAGCCGCTGCGTCATCTCGAGGAAGGCGCTGCCGATATTGAGCGGATCGGCCATGCCGAGTCCTGTTTGCGGCTGCTTGGCCAGGAAATCACGCACCAGCTTCTCGCTCAGCCGCGCGATTTCTGCCATATGCTGGGCCCATTGTGTTGGATCGGGAAATTTCGGCGCACCGGTATCCGAATCGTTCATTTTTCGTCCTTGCACCCCGATACTGCCTGCGCCAGCATCCGCCCGCGACCGCGCAGGACGGCAGCTCGGCGGGCTTCCGACCAACCGGTCCGAGCAGTCTATATGGAGTAGGTGGTAGTGCGGAACAAGTTTGGCCTCGTGATCTTGGGCATGACGCTTGTCGGCGTGTCGGGGTGCTCGAAAGTGCCCGATGCCGTCAATCCGGTTTCTTGGTATCGCGACGTCACCGGCGTCTCCAAGAACGACAACCTCGGCAAAGGCCAGAACGAGCAGAATCTCGAGGAAGGCAGCAACGAGCCTTTCCCCAACCTTGGCAATGTCCCGCCGCCGCCCGATACGCAGCTCAGCGGCGTCGATCGCGACAAGCTCGTGAAGAGCCTGGCTTCCGATCGCAGCAACGCGCAATACAGCGCCGATAATCTCCGCGCCGGCGATGTTGCTGGCACGGTGCCGCCGCCCGCGCCGCCGGCACGCAATACGCCCAGCTCCTCGAACACGCCTGCGAGCTCGGCGACGCTCTCCTCCGCGCCGTCCTCATCGCCGCCGCCTCCACCGTCAACCCCGCCAGCGCCGGCGGAGAGTGCGAGTGCTGCGCCGCCGCCACCGCCGCCGACAACTTCATCGCCGCCGCCAGCGCCTGCGACGCCCCCAAGCCCACCGCCCGCGACGGCATCGTCGAAACCGGCGCCAGCACCGTCGTCATCGTCCAATCCCGATATGCTCGGCAGCAATTCGCAGCAGCGTAAGCCCCCGGTGCGCGGCAGCGAGGCACCGCCCGCCGAATCGTCGCTGCAAAGCCCGACGATTTCCAATCTGCCCGAAGGCGAGACCGCGACGCCGGCACCGCCGCCGCCGCGCATCCCGCCCAACAAGGTCGCGAATACGCCGCCGCCGCCAGCCCCAACGCGCGCACAGGCGCCGCGTACGCCCAATAGCGCACCGGCGCAGCAGGCCGCGGCACCCGCCAATGCTCCCGCGACGGCGCGGAGCCATCGCCCCGGCGTTTCCTATCGCGTCGCTGATGTCAGCTTCGCGCCCGGCTCGGCCTACCTCTCGGGCGCGTTGCGTGGCACGGTTACCGAAATCGCGAAGCTCCACAATACCGAAGGCGGCACCATCCGCATCGTCGGCTATGGCGAATCGACCGGTAAAGACGCCGCGGTCGCCGGCCTCGCCCTCGCGCTCGATCGCGCGCAAGCGGTCGCCGTGGCGCTGACCGATGCCGGCGTGCCGGCGAAGGACATTGCCGTCGAAGCCGCGCCGGTCGCTGCCAAAGGCGGGGCCGATGCGCCGCGCGCCGAAGTCTATCTCGAGCATTAGCCCGAATGAGCCAGCCGCTTAAAGTCGCGATTGCCGGATTGGGAACGGTCGGGGCGGGGACGGTTGCGCTCCTTCGCCGCAACGCTGGGCAGATCGAACATCACACCGGCCGCAAGATCGAGGTCGTCGCGGTGTCGGCGCGCGATCGCGCGCGCAGCCGTACCATCGATATCAACGGCGTGCCTTGGCATGACGATCCGGTGGCGATGGCGGGCGCGCCCGGCATCGATGTCGTGGTCGAGCTGATCGGCGGCAGCGATGGGGTCGCGCGGCAGGTCGTCACGACCGCCCTGGAGCGCGGCCGGCATGTCGTCACGGCGAACAAGGCCTTGCTCGCGCATCACGGGAATGAAATCGCCCATCTAGCTGAATCTAAAAAAGTCTCTCTCGGATTCGAAGCGGCGGTCGCGGGTGGCATCCCGATCCTCAAAGCACTGCGCGAGGGGCTCGCCGCCAACCACGTGCTGCGGGTCTGCGGCATCCTCAACGGCACTTGTAACTACATCCTCTCGCAGATGCGCGAGACCGGCCGCGACTTCGCCGCCGTGCTCAAGGAAGCGCAGGCGCTCGGCTATGCCGAGGCCGATCCGAGCTTCGATGTCGACGGCATCGATGCGGCGCATAAGCTGGCACTGCTCGCTTCGGTGGCTTTCGGCAGCCAGGTCGATTTCGCGGGCGTCTATGTCGAAGGTATCTGCCACATCACGGCGCTCGACATCGCTTTTGCGCAGGATCTCGGGTACCGCATCAAGCTCGTCGGCTTGGCGCGGCCGACCGAGCACGGGCTCGAGCAGCGCGTTCACCCCTGCATGGTGCCGCTCTCGGCGCCGCTGGCACATGTCGAGAACGTCTTCAACGCCGTGATGGTCGAGGGCGATTTCGTCGGACGCTTGACGCTCGAAGGTCGCGGGGCCGGCGCCGATCCAACAGCCTCAGCCGTGGTCGCCGACCTGCTCGATATCGCCGCCGGCCGCGGGGCTCCCGGCTTCGGCGTGCCGGCCTCGTCGCTCAAGAGTCGTCCGAGCGCGCCCATGGCGCGACGCTCGGGCGCCTATTACGTGCGGCTGATGGTGGTCGACCGTCCCGGTGTGATCGCCGATATCACCGCTGCCTTCCGCGACGAAGCCGTATCGATGGAGCAATTCCTCCAGCGCGGCCGCTCGCCGGGCGAGGCAGTGCCGGTCGTGCTCACGACCCATGACACGGTCGAAGCCTCGATGGTGCGCGCCTTGGGCCGTATCGGCGGGCTCGATACAGTGGTCGAGCCACCCTGCATGATCCGGGTCGAGAACCTCTAATCCTCGTACAGGCCGGACCGGGAACCCCTTGGCGCGGATCAAAAAAATGTGCCAAGCTGGCGTCCACTCGCTGGCAAGCGGGCAAAGTGGAGGAAGAAGAACGATGAGGATGCACCTTATGGCCGCGCTGCTCGTGGCACCGCTTTGCGCTTGCGCGACCGGTCCGGGAGGGACCTGGGCGACGCCCACGGGGACCGGCGCCACGGTGGTCGCCGCCATCGAAAGTCCTGTCTATTTCGCCTTCAAAGGTCCCGTCTGCATATTACGGACACCGGCGCTGATTCCGAGCGCGATCGCCTCCGCGATCGTACCGTTCTCGAAATCGAAAGAGGGCAGCGGCGGCGATTATTTCACCAACAACGCGGTCGCCGATTGCGGGCCACCCTACTGGGTGACGCCGTCGCAGGTCAGCAACGAGCCCTAAGGCTCGCCGCTATCCGTTTCCTTCCGGTCAGTTCGACGTGCTGCGGTAGCGGTACCCGACGCCGTAGAGTGTCTCGATCAGCGCAAAATCCGTGTCGACGGCTTTGAATTTCGCGCGCAGCCGCTTCACGTGGCTGTCGATCGTGCGATCGTCGACATGGATATTCTCGCCGTAAGCGGCATCCATGAGCTGACGCCGGCTCTTGATATGGCCAGGCCGCAAGGCGAGCGATTTCAGCAACAGGAATTCGGTCACCGTCAGCTTCAGCTTCTGGTCCTTCCAGCTGCATTCGTGGCGTGACGGATCGAGCCGCAAATCGCCGCGCTCGATGATCGGCTCGCTCTCGCCGCGGCCGTCGGTCAGCTCGCGGCGCCGGATCAGCGAACGGATTCGTTCAACGAGCAAGCGCGTCGAGACCGGCTTGGTGATGTAATCGTCCGCGCCCATACGCAGACCGAGAAGCTCGTCGAGCTCGTCATCCTTCGAGGTGAGGAAGATCACCGGCAGACTGCTGTCCTTGCGCAGCCGCGTCAGCAACTCGAAACCATCGATACCCGGCATCTTGATGTCGAGCACGGCAACATCGGCGGGAAGATCCTTCAAGGCCTCGAGAGCCGCCGTGCTGCTGTCAAAACGGCGAACCGCAAAGCCCTCGCTTTCAAGCGCATCACCAATTGTGTTGAGCAAATTTCGGTCGTCGTCGACCAGAACGATGGTGTGCACGCAACAGCCCCCCGTGTGGGTTTTTCTCTTAACGCCAGCTTCTCAATATGGTGAGCGGATACCGCTGATGACAAGCCGTCTTTCGGACAACGGCGCATAAGTCGACATGCCGACACTGCGACGCAGTCGCGTCTAGGAGAGAGTGTGGCAGGTCGACTCAAAGCAACCGCTTTTGCGTCGCTATTCATTTTCACTTTGCCCCAATCCCTTCGTTGAATCGTCAACCTCCGATCCAATGTCCGATCAGTGCGGACGGGAAGGCGGAGTCGGCATTCGCCCCGAGAAGAGCTTGGCTATGTCGACTCTCGGGCAGACTAAGTACCGGAACTAGTTATCTAATCTGCCGCCTTCCGAATGCAGGAACTTTTTCAGCAAGAACAAAACGGGCGACAGAAACATGGCCAAAAAGAAACGTCCAGGCACCGAACCCCTCAGCGTCGGAAACCTCTGGCCCGGCAATGCTTTACTTGCGTCGATGAAGCCGCAGGACCGGGCGCTGATCGAGCCTTACCTCGAGCCTGTCGAACTGAGCCGTGGCGATGTGCTGTTCGAGCCTGGCGAGGACGTGGGCATAACCTACTTCCCCATGGCCGGGTCGATGATCTCCCTCATGCTCGCGATGCAGGACGATCGCGCGATCGAGGTTGCGACCATCGGTCAGGAGGGGGCGGTCGGCGGTATCGTCAGCGCCGGCCACAAGCCGGCCTTTGCCCGCATGGTCGTCGAAATCGGCGGCCATGCGCTGCAGATCGACACCACCCACCTCGAAGAAGCGAAGAAGAAATCGCATAACCTGCGCGATCTCTTCAGCCGCTATGCCGATGTGCTGCTCGCGCAGACGCTTCAATCGGTCGCCTGCAATGCGCTGCATACGATCGAGGAGCGCTGCAGCCGCTGGCTGCTTGCAACACAAGACCGCGTGCCGACACGCGATCTCCCGCTGACGCAGGAGTTTCTCGCCGAGTTGCTCGGCGTGCAGCGCACGACCATTTCCGCCGCGGCACAAGCGCTGCAGCGCAAAGGCCTCATCCATTATCGCCGCGGCCAGATCACGATCGCGGATCGCGCCGGGCTCGAGGAAGCTGCCTGCGAATGCTACGCCGCCGTCGAGCGGCATTTCAGGGCTGTCCTTCCTGATGTGAAGGACGCGCGTAGCCGGCAAAACCCGCGCCATTAGCCTGCAACGGATTGCCGCCTCGGGTGTAGGTAGAACATGCCTGATAGACCCGAGGACATTCATTATCTGCGCGGCTTGGCGGCGCGCCTACGGTCACTGGCGATGACCGAGCCGAATATCGCGGATCGGTTACGCCAGATCGCCGACGAAGCGGATGATCGCGCCGATGCGATGGCTTCGCGGCTGCGTCCTCGTGGTCCCTCCGATTAGCTACGACTCGAACGCGACCCGAAAGACCTCGTCACATCATCGTCATAGGCCTATCCACGAGTCGCGGGCCGGCATGGGTTCAAATCGCGCGCGCCGCGGGATACACTCGCGCCGGCTGCGTTCGCGAAGAGATGATCCCCGTGTGTCTCACCGCCATTTTCGTCTCGCGTGACGCTCGCTTGGTTTTTTGCCCGGCACGGGATGCCGGGCTCCTGGGAGGAAATCGATGACCGACAACGCGACCATGGACCGGAACCTCGCACTGGAGGCGGTCCGTGTGACCGAGGCCGCCGCGCTGGCTGCCTCGCGCCTGATGGGCCGCGGCGACGAGAAGGCAGCCGATCAGGCCGCCGTCGATGCGATGCGCAAGGCGCTCAACGGTCTCACCATCGACGGCACGGTGGTGATCGGCGAGGGCGAGCGCGACGAAGCGCCGATGCTCTATATCGGCGAGAAGGTCGGCACCGGCCACGGCCCTAAGATCGATATTGCCCTCGATCCGCTCGAAGGCACGACCATCACCGCGAAGGGCGGACAGAACGCGCTCGCCGTCATCGCGATGGCCGAGGCGGGCGGCTTCCTCAACGCGCCCGATGTCTACATGGATAAGATCGCGACCGGCGCCGGTTTCGGCGAGGCCATCGATATCGACGAGGCACCGGCCACCAACCTCAAGAACCTCGCCAAGGCGAAGAAGGCCGAGGTATCGGATCTCGTGGTCTGCATTCTCGATCGTCCGCGCCATGCAGAGTTGATTGCCAAAGTGCGCGAAGCCGGTGCCCGCATCATGCTAATCGGCGACGGCGATGTGAGCGGCGTCATCGCGACATCGCGGCCCGATAGCGGCGTCGATATCTATATGGGCTCGGGCGGCGCGCCCGAAGGTGTCCTGGCGGCGGCGGCGCTGCGCTGCATCGGCGGCCATATGCAGGGCCGCCTGCTGTTCCGTAACGACGACGAGCGGGCGCGCGCGGCGAAATGGGGCGTCAAGGATCTCAACCGTAAATACGGACTCCTCGATCTCGCCAAGGGCGAGGTGATGTTCGCGGCGACCGGCGTCACCTCCGGCAGCATGCTGCAAGGCGTGCGGCGCTTTGCTGGTGGCGCAACGACGCAATCGATCATCATGCGCTCCAAGACCGGGACCGTGCGCGTGATCGACGCGACGCATAATTTCAACCGCAAGCCGGCGGCGTTCTAACCGCCGCTCTTCGATGGATTACATATTGGGGGTCGAGCAATCGCTCTCGGGCCGCGCCTGGCGGGCCCGCAGCGGCGATGCGCGGGCGGCGCTCGCTTTGGCGCAGCGCTTCGGGTTCCCTGAGATCATCGGCCGGCTTCTGGCGTGTCGCGGCATCGGCGAAGAGGATTGCGAGCGCTTCCTCGCCCCGACCTTGCGCGACGGGTTGCCCGATCCCTCGCATCTGAAAGACATGGACCGCGCTATTGCGCGGCTGGTCGATGCGATCCGCAACGGCGAGACGATCGCGATCTTCGGTGACTACGATGTCGACGGCGCGACCTCAACGGCGCTGCTCAAACGCTTTTTTTCTGCGGTCGGCGCCCGCGCAATCATCTACGTGCCCGACAGGCAGCGCGAAGGCTACGGCCCGAATGAAGCCGCACTCGCAAAACTGCAAGGGCAAGGCGCACGTGTCGTCGTCACGGTCGATTGCGGCATCACCGCGCATCGCGCGCTCGAAGCCGCCGCCGGACGTGGTCTCGATGTCATTGTCGTCGATCACCATCTCGGCGAGCCATCGCTGCCGCAAGCCTATGCGGTGATCGATCCGAACCGGCTGGATGAAGAGAGCATCCACGGCATGCTTGCCGCCGTCGGCGTGACCTTTCTACTGGTCACCGGCATCAACCGCGCGCTGCGCCAGGCAGGCTGGTATCAAACACGGCCGGCACCCGATCTTCTGCAATGGCTCGATCTTGTCGCGCTCGGCACCGTCTGCGACATCGTTCCGCTTACCGGTGTCAATCGTGCGCTGGTGGCGCAGGGACTCAAGATAATGCGCCGTCGCGCCAATACGGGTATCGCAGCGTTGAGTGATGTCGCTGGGGTCGGCGAGAAGCTCGATGCTTACCATGCCGGCTTTATCCTCGGCCCGCGCGTCAATGCCGGCGGGCGCGTCGGCGAAGCCGATCTCGGAGCACGGTTGCTCTCGACCGATGATCCGAACGAGGCGCGCACGCTGGCCATGCATCTCGATATGCTCAACGCCGAGCGGCGGCAGATCGAAGCCGATGTACTCGACGCCGCCGTGGCGCAGGTCGAGGCGGCGCCGCTCGGGCCGATCGTCTTCGCGGCAGGTGAGGGCTGGCATCCCGGGGTCATCGGCATCGTCGCCAGCCGTCTCAAAGATCGCTTCAACCGTCCTGCCTGTGTCGTCGCGCTGCAAGATGGCGTCGGCCGGGGCTCGGCGCGCTCAGTCGCGGGCTTTCCGATCGGTCCGGCGATCATTGCGGCGCAGCAAGCCGGGCTGCTGATCAATGGCGGCGGGCATGCGATGGCCGCAGGGCTCACCGTCGCCGCGGAAAAGCTCGATGCGTTGCGCGAAACGCTCCTCGCGCGCGCCGACGAGGCGCTCGGCAGCGGCGAGCCAGTCGCTGCACTCTCGATCGACGGTGCACTCAACTGCGCGGCCGCGACGGTCGACCTTTGCGAGACGATCGATCGGCTCGGCCCCTTCGGCACCGGCAATTCCGAGCCGCGCTTCGTCATTCCCAATCTGCGCGTGCTCAAGGCCGAGATCGTCGGCCAAGACCATGTGCGCTGCGTTTTCGGCGATGGCGGCAGCAATACGCGGCTGAAAGGCATCGCCTTCCGCGTGCTGGGCTCGCCGCGCCAGCAGGAAATGGGGAAGGCGCTGTTGTCGTCCCAAGGCCTCGGCTTCCATCTCGCCGGCCATCTGCGCGCCGATACCTGGCAAGGCCAGACCAGCGTTCAGCTCTTGATCGACGACGCAGCCGTGGCGCGCTGATTTGACGACGTCATCGCGAGGAGGGCGGTCGCCCGACGAAGCAATCCAGTCTGTTTCAACACTGGATTGCTTCGCCCTCATCCCGAGCTTGCCGAGGGACGCTCGCAATGACGTTGAAGGAACGAACGCGCGTCAGCCGTTCGGCAGCCAGCGTTCCTTCCACGCCTGGAACATCAGCACGTCCCAGAGCAGATACTGCCAATTGCGCTTGCCGGAGAGATGCTCCTGCCATTTCTCGCGGATCGGCGCGGGCGCAAGGATGCCCTCGCGCTTGAGACGGGCTTCGTCAAGCAGCCCTTCGGCCCAGTCGCGTAGAGGTCCGCGCAGCCAGGAATCGATCGGCACGGCGAACCCCATTTTCGGCCGCTCGATCAGCGAGCGCGGCACGTAGCGGTCGAGTACACGGCGCAGGAGATATTTGCTGCGTCCCGGCTTAGCCTTCCAATCCGATTTCAACTGCCAAGAAAACGCGACGACACGATGATCGATCAGCGGCACGCGCGCTTCGAGCGACACCGCCATCGAGGCGCGATCGACCTTGGTGAGGATGTCGTCGGGCAGATAGGTGATGGTGTCGAGATACTGCATGCGCTCGATCGGGTTCGCGATCAGCGAGGCGACGCGGGGATCGTCGGCGATAGTGAGCGGCGGCGCCGAGCCCGGCACCAGCGCCTCGGTGTCGGACCAATGGGTGATGACGAGGCGATAGAAATTATCGCGCCCGCCATCGAGGACGCCGGCGAGCTTCGCCATCTTGTCGTCGAGCTGTGGCGGCCGTTGCTTTTCCGGGATGAGCTGCGCGAGACCGCACCACGCGCCGCGCGGCACCGCGCGGATCGCGCCAGCCAACAGCCCGCCCGTGCCCTCCGGCATCTTGCCGAGGGCCGCGAAGAGATTCTGCAGCTGGAAATATTTGTTGTAGCCGCCGAAGATCTCGTCGCCGCCATCGCCCGAGAGCGCGACGGTGACGTGCTTGCGCGTCATCTCTGAGACGAGAAAAGTCGGAATCTGCGAGGCATCCGAGAATGGCTCGTCATACATCTCGGGCAGGAGCGGGATCACCGTCAGTGCGTGATCGGGCGAGACGTAGAGCTCGGTATGGTCGGTGCCGAGATGCGCGGCGACGGCCTTCGCATGCTCGGCCTCGTTATATTGCTTCTCGTGGAAGCCGATCGAGAAGCTGCGCACCTTCTGCGTATTGTTCTTCTGCATCAGCGCGACGACGACCGATGAGTCGATGCCGCCCGAGAGAAATGCGCCAAGCGGCACATCGGCGATCATGCGCCGCTTCACCGCATCGCCGAGCAGCGCATCGAGCGCCTCGACCGCCTCATCTTCGCTGCCGACGAAACGCGCACTTTGTCCTTCACGTGCGATCTGTTCGAGCGTCCAATAGGAACGGATCTCGGGCGCGGCGCCGGCACGGACGACGAGGATCGTGCCCGGCGGCAGTTTGTTGACGCCTTGATAGATTGTTTTCGGGCCTGGGACATACATGAGCCGCAAGAACGCGGCCAGCGCATCGCGATCGAGTACCGGCTGCCAGCCCGGATGTTCGCGCAGCGCCTTGAGCTCGGAACCGAAGAGCAAAAGTTCGCCGAATTGCGCCCAGTAGACCGGCTTGATGCCGAGCCGGTCGCGGACGACATAGAGCACCCGGTCGCGCCGGTCCCAGAGCGCCATCGCGAACATGCCGATAAGGCGCTTGATGGTAACCTCGACGCCCCATTCAGCGCAGGCCTCGACGATCACCTCGGTGTCGCTATGGCCGCGGAATTTGCGTCCAAGCGCTTCGAGCTCGGGCCGGATCTCGGCGAAATTATAGACCTCGCCGTTGAAGGAGATGACGAAGCGGCCGCAGGACGAGACCATCGGTTGCGCCCCGGTCGGGGTCAGGTCGATGATCGAGAGGCGGCGATGACCGAGTGCCAGACCGGCCTGGGCGTCGCACCAGACATCGCCGGCATCCGGCCCGCGATGCAACATGATATCGGTCATGCGCTGAGCGGCATGGCCGAGCGCCTCTGGGCTCATTCGCGCCCGCTGATCCCATAACCCGGCAATTCCACACATGGCGCGCATACTGGCGGGTGAGTCGCGTCGCGTCGAGTTTTTCGACGAGTCGCGGAAAGATGAAGCGCTCTACCGAAGGCTAGCTTCCGCAATTGCAGGAATGATGGTTAAGATCGAGCCCCCAGAAATCGAAAGCACGGGTGTCATGCGTACATTCTTTGCCGCTCTCGTATCTCTGACGCTTCTCGCCGTTTTCGCCGGCTCGGCTGCGGCGGCCGGCACTCTCGATACCATCCGCGCCCGCGGCGCGATGATCATCGGTTACCGTGCCGATGCGGCGCCTTTCTCCTACTTTGGCTCCGACAAGAAGCCTCAGGGCTATGCGATCGATCTCTGCGACCGGATCGCGGGCGCGGTGAAAGATCAGCTCAACCTGCCGAAGCTGCAGGTGCATTACGAGCCGGTGACGGCAGAGAACCGGATCAGCAAGCTGCGCTCGGGTGCGATCGACATCGAATGCGGCACCACCACGCGCACGATCTCGCGGCAGGCAGAGGTCGATTTCACGCTCTTTACCTTCCTGAGCGGCACGAACCTGCTGGTCAAGGCGAATTCGAGCATTCATGGCATAGCCGATCTCGCCAACAAGCGCATCGCCATCCAACCCGGCACCACGACCGAGCAGGTGCTGAAGCAACTCTTCGGCCTACGCCTGATTTCGGCGACCATCGTGCCCGTGCAGAGCGGCGCCCAAGGCCTCGCAGCGCTCGAGAACGGTCAGGTCGATGCCTACGCCTCGGACCAGGTCGTGCTGATTGGCCTCGCGGCGGGCGCCAAAGATCCGAAGAGTCTGCGGCTCAGCGGCGCGCTCTATTCTTACGAGCCCTATGCGTTCATGGTGCGCCAGAACGATGCCGCTTTCCGGCTCGTCGCCGATCGCACACTGGCGCTCATTTTCCAGAGCGACGACATCGTCAGGATCTACGATCGCTGGTTCGGGCAATGGCAAGCCGACCCGCCGCCGCTGCTTCGCGCGCTCTACGACATCGAATCTCTTGGCCCTTAAAGACACCGCGGCCAACGTTAGCTTGATCCAACTCATCGCCTCCCCGGACAAGCCGCGGAGCGGAAGGTTGTGATTGGGCTGAGAGCTGACCGCTGCTGTTACCTGAGCATGATCGGCGCGCTAGGCGCTGATCGGCACGGCGAATTGAGCAATAGGGGGCGGCGTCGCTAAGATGCCGCTTTGCCTTGCTGGTGTTGAAGGATTGTCATGCCGGACCGCGATCCGAAAGAGCAGTTGAAATTCGCCGTCTTCATGTCGGGGGAGTCGAATTACCACCTCGCCGGCTGGCGGCTGCCCGAAAGCTATGCCGATAGCGGTATCCGGCTCGATCGCTGGATCGAATTCGCCAAGACCATGGAGCGCGGCAAGCTCGACATGCTGTTCATCGCCGACAGCATCGGCACGCATGGCGCCGACGATCCGGACTCGCTGCGCTTCAACCCGAAGACCGACCGCCTAGAGCCTTTCACCTTGCTGTCGGCGCTTGCCGGCGTGACGAAGCATATCGGTCTCGCTGCGACTTGCCACACCACCTATAACGAGCCGTTCCATGTCGCGCGTAAATTCGCGTCGCTCGATCATCTGAGCGGCGGTCGCGCCGGCTGGAATTTCGTCACGGGTGCCAACGCCGAGGACGCGCATAATTTCAGCAAGGAACAGCACACGCCGCATGGTGAGCGCTATGACCGCGCCGAGGAATTCGCCGATGTGGTGATGGGGCTGTGGGATAGTTTCGACGACGATGCCTTCGTGCGCGATAAAGGGTCGGGCGTCTATCTCGACACCAACAAATTCCACATCCTCAATCACCATGGCAAATATTTCGAGGTGAAGGGCCCGCTCAGCGTGCCGCGGCCGCCGCAAGGCCATCCGGTGTTGATCCAGGCGGGTAAATCCGAGCCGGCGAAAGAAATCTCGGCACGCGTCGCCGATGCCGTTTTCACCTCGCAATCGACGCTTGCCGACGCGCAGGCTTTCTACGCCGATGTCAAAGGCCGGATGGCGAAATTCGGCCGTTCGCCCGATACGCTGAAGATACTACCGGGCTGCGTGATCTTCTGCGGCCGGACCGAGGAAGAAGCCGACGAGAAATATCAAAAGCTCGGCTCGTTGATCAGCGAGCCGGCAGCGGTACGGTTGCTTTCCGAGCGCATGGGCGGGATCGATCTGTCGCCTTACGATCTCGACGGGCCGCTGCCCGATTTCGAAGGCAACAATGTGCGGATGAGCAATCCGCCGGCGTTGGTGAAGCTGGCGCGGCGGGAAGGGCTGACCTTGCGCGGTCTCGCCATGCGCTTTGCCGCGGCACGCCCCCATTTCCTGCTCAAAGGCACGCCGAAATCGATCGCCGACCGGATGGAAGAGTGGTTCAAGGGCCACGCCTGCGACGGCTTCATCTACATGCCGGTCACGCTGCCGCACGCACTCGACGATTTTGTCGATCTGGTGATCCCCGAGCTGCAACGCCGCGGCCTGTTCCGCAAAGAATACGAGACCCGCACTCTGCGCGAGCATCTCGGCTTGCCCCGGCCCGAAAGCGTCTTCGCACGCCGCAAAGCCGCCGAATAGGCGGGCGCGGCAAGACATGGTGGAACAGCAAGAGAATTTTGCGCGCCTCGGCACGAACCGGCGCGCGGTCGTCACCGGCCTTGCGGCATTGAGCGCAGGCCTTGCCTTACCGATCGGCGCGACTGGTGCAGCGGCGTCGGCAAATAAGCACCTGCGCATCGACGTGCATCATCATTTTGTGCCGGACGAGGTGGTCGGCAATCGCTACATCGTCCCGCCGCTGAAGAGCTGGTCGCTGCAAAAATCGCTCGAGGATATGGAGCGGGGCGGCGTCACGACGGCGATGCTGTCGGTCACGCCGCAGGTCCTGACGGCGCTGGCGCAAGGCGGCGCGGCGACGCCCGCGCATTACCGGCGCGCCAATGAATTCGCCGCGAAGCTGGTCGCCGATCATCCCGGCCGCTACGGGCTCTTCGCCGGCATTCCGATCACCGATCCGGACGCGGCGCTGAAGGAGATCGATTATGCCTTCAGCAGCCTCAAGGCCGACGGTATCGGCCTTTTCACCAGCTACGGCAATCGTTGGCTCGGTCATCACGATTTCGATCCGGTCTTCGCCGAGCTCAATCGCCGCAAGGCGGTGGTCTATACGCATCCGACCGTCGCGCCCTGCTGCGTGCATATCGTGCCCGATCTCAATGATTCCGAGATCGAATACGGCACCGACACCAGCCGCGCGCTGGCCAATTTCGTGTTCACCGGCTCGTCCAGCCGTTATCCCGATCTCCGCCTGATCTGGTCGCATGGCGGTGGCACGATCCCGTTCCTGATCGCGCGCTTCACCAAGGGGACCCATCCCGGCTCGCGGCTCTCCAAGGTGCTGCCGCAAGGCTTCATGCCGGAATTCAACCGCTTCTATTTCGACATCGCCCAGATTGCCAAGCGGCCTCCGTTGCTGGCACTACAAGCCGTCGCGCCCAAGGGCCATATTCTGTTCGGCACGGATTTTCCCTATCTGACCGCGGTCGAGCATGTCGACGGGGTGAAAGATGCCCATGTCTTCAGCGCCAAGGAGCTGCACGGCATCGACACCGATGCGACGGCGCTGATCCCGCGCCTCGCGAGTTGAGGGCGCGGAAGGTGGAATGCGCCCAGGCGGCTTGATTTATCGCGCCGCGGCGGTTAGACCCTTCGCCGCCGTCCCCATCGTCTAGAGGCCTAGGACATCGCCCTTTCACGGCGGTAACAGGGGTTCGAATCCCCTTGGGGACGCCAGCTATTCTATCCGCGGCGATCAGTTAGGGCCGGTGCCGCCAACCGCGCCGTCAATGTCGCCGAATGGCATAGGTCCCTCTCTGCAGCCCATTCCGCCAGGACCGCAATTGCTGGCGGTATTGCTATTGGGGGCGTTCGCTTGGCAAGCCGCGAGCAACAAGGCCAGCGAGAGCATCACGATGCGCATGGGTCACCTCCGATATCGCCCATGTTGCATGCTCTGCGGCTCGTTGGCAAACGCGGTGCGAAGCTGAGAAATTGTCCTGCCCGTTAAGCGCGGGCCCAGGCGCCGAGTTGCGATGAGCTTAGCGTGCCGAGCAACTCACGCCATCCCAGACACCGCCAGCCTGTCGGCAGCTTCGCGGATCGTCGGCACAACCGGCGAGTAGAAGCAATGCGACGAGAACGGCAAGCCGGGCAAGCGCGCGGGCGCGTCTGTTTTTAGGTAGCTGCATGCGGGGGCAATCAGGCGCCGGCATTATCCCACGGCGCGAGATGCTTGTCGCGGCAAGCCGGCGCACCGAATTCGGAATCGGCCACGGCATCGTCCTTGAGGAGATAGGCCGTACGGTTGCTGCTTAAGCCGCCGAGCTCGACGCACACCACTGAGCCTTTCTGACCATTCACCGAGCCCTGAAACGGCGTGCCGATCTTTGCCAGCTTCAGCGAGTTGCTGTCGACGGCATAGCGCTTGATGTAGGCGGCAACCGACGCCTTGTAGGGCGGTGGCCCTACCGGCTTGCGCGCTGCCGTGGCTTGCTCGGGAGCGCTCGCGGATTGATCGGCGGAATTTTCCTGGGGCGTCGTGTCTGCCTTATCGGCCGGCATCGGCTGTGGCATCGCCGCTACCTGAGAAGAGGCTGAGGGCTGCTGGCCGAAATAGGAGGAACGGAAGGAATCGATAGTGGGCCGTGGCGCGGAAGCGGAAGACGAGGACGAAGAATGACAACCAGCGACGAGCAAAGGCAAAGCAATCAACGCGAGCGAGCGATGCATGACCACCTCATAAAGCGACCGTGCCCGCCAGCCGGACATGCTACCGGCAGCCGGCCGCCATCAGCGATACCGGCGAATAGAATGCATGGTTCGGAAATAGGTTCCGGCTAACTAAGGCCAGTGACGTCCCTAGAGGATACCGGCCGGCCGTTACACGCCGCCCGAGCCCATCATGGAACTGACGAGGGACGCCACTTGCTGCCACAACGCAGCGTAATCGAGCTGTCCGTTATCGACGAGCGTCGCAACAACTGCCAGCGCGATCGCTTCTGCACCTTTGCCATGAGAGGCGATGAGCCAGCGAGCCAAGCTACGGACGCGCGCCAAATCCTCGCGGTAGCGCATGCCGACCTCAGGTATCGCTATGCAGCAACTATGCGCGCCCGCCTATCGCTTGCCAATTTACAACCGTGTCACGCGAGAATTCGTGATCGTAGCGAAGCAAATTGGATGAGCACGGCGCATATTTTGGCGAACAAAGTCGCGCTTGATATGTGCCGATGTGATTGGCTACCGTTGCGCGCGATCTGACAACGATTTCATGAACTCATGCGGTGCGGCATCGCACCACACAGCCATGCGTTTCATCGCGCAACGCGACGCCATCGACTGCATTGTTTTCATAAGCAATGCCGAAGGAGGCTGTCATGGTTCTCGATATTCGCGACGCACGCGAGGAACAGCGCCTGCCGGTTCCGGTCTCGCCCAAGGTTTCATCGCGGAATCTGGCGGTGCGTCTTCACCCGGCCATTTACGAGACAATAGCCGCGCTGGCGCTGCTTTTCGTCATCGGCGCCTGGGGCTTCTTCGCGCCGAACGATACCTACTATCTCCTGGCGATTGTCACCGGCTTCATTTTTGTCGCCGTGTTTTTGCCGTTCCAGCTCTGGCGTGTGCAGCGGCATGGGCACGATCCGCGCGACACCTCGCTGTCCCATCGCTCGTTCTGGAATTGGCTCGATGCCGAGCTCGATGTCTGGCAGGGGCGCATCAAAGGCCGCGATGCCGCCGCCGGCATTCTATTGCCTGTTGCCGCGGTCGCCATCGGGATGATCTGCTTTGCAATCATCATCAACATCGAGATCGGCTAGCCGCGAACTCGACACCGTTGCGATAGCCCGCTAGACCACTCGCGATCCTGGGGGAGGACGCGAGTGAAATCGGGCGGTATCTCAATTTTTCTAGCGGCGCTGCTTATCGCGGCGCTCGGCCATAGCGTGCGCGCCGCAGAGCGCGTCAATGTGGTGCGCTCCGGTATCGATATCGCTTTCGCGCCGATCGAGGTCGGCCGCGAGGCGCATATCTGGAGCGATCTCGGCCTCGATATCGAAGTGCTCGACGTGCCGGGGACGCGGATCGAGCAGGTGCTCACCTCGGGCGATGCCGATGTCGGGCTCGGCGCTGCCGTCGCGCTCGGGGCGCGGCTCAAAGGTGTACCGACCATTGGCGTCGCGGCGATCGCCGACCGGCCTTACAACTTCACGCTCATCGTTCCGGTACAGAGCCCGATCAAGACCGTTGCCGATCTGCGCGGGCGTTCCGTCGCCGTATCGACTGCTGGCTCGCTCACCGAATGGATGGTGCGCGCGCTGTCTCGCCAACAGGGCTGGGGACAGGATGGTATCAAGACCGTGCCGCTCGGCGGCGACGAAGCGCGTATCGCGGCGCTGCGCAGCGGCGGCGGTATCGATGCCGATCTCTCCAGTCTGATGCAGGCTGTCGATCTGCAGGATAAAGGCCAAGCCCGGATCCTCGTCTATTTCGGCGACGTGGTGAAAGACTTCCAGAATCTCGTCCTCAAAGCGTCGGATAAATTCATCGCCGAGCATCCCGATCGGCTAGAGCGGTTCCTGCAAGGCTGGTACCGCACGGTCGTCTATATGAAGACCCATCCCGAGGAAGCGACGAAGGTGATCGCGGCCGCGTTCCGCATCAATCCCGCCGCCGTCGCCAAAGCATTGCCGATCGAGATGAAGATGATGTCGGAGGATGGCACCTTCAGCGCCAAAGGTATGGAAGTGGTGCGCCAGTCGCTCGTCGAGCTCAAGATCCTGCCGACTTTGCCGGCGATGAGCGATCTCTATACCGAGCGCTTCGTGCCGGTGAAGCTGAAATAATCGAACCTGAAATAAGCCGCATCATGAGCCTTGCCGGCAAGATCGCGATCGTCACCGGTGCCAGCCGCGGCATCGGCGAAGCGATCGCGACGATGCTGGCTTCCCATGGTGCAACGCTGGCGCTGGTCGCGCGCAGCAGCGTCGATCTCGATGCCGTCGCCGCGCGCATCACAAAAGCGGGCGGCCATGCCTTCGCCTTTCCCTGCGATCTGCGTCACGCGCATGAGGTGGTGCAACTCATCGACACGATCATCACGCAGCTCGGCCATATCGACATCCTGGTCAACAACGCCGGTTCGACGCCGCATGGCAATCTGCTCGACCGCAACGACGCCGAGTGGCACGACGCCTACGAGGCGAAGATCCATAATTTCGTGCGCATGTGCCGCGCCTGCTGGCCCTATCTCAAGGCGCGCCAGGGCCAGGTGGTGAATATCTGCGGCGTCTTGGCACAGACGCCCAATGCAAACGCGCTGATCGGCAGCACGCTCGCCGCGGCGGTCGTCAGCCTCACCAAAGCGCTCGCCGAGTTCGGACGCCCCGACGGCATCCGCGTCAACGGCGTCAGCCCCGGGCTCATCGATACCGGTCGCTTTCGCGCCCGGCTGCACGAGATCGCCCAGGAGCAGCAGGTCTCGTTCGAGCAAGCGCGCGACCAGTTGGTGCAACGCCTCGGCATCAAGCGGCTCGGCACGGCGCAGGAAGTGGCCGATGTCGTTGATTTCCTATTGTCCGGGCGCAATACCTATCTTGATGGCGCGATCATCGATATCGATGGCGGCATGACGAAGAGCGTGTGATGCAGGACAAATCAGGCGCGATCGAAGGCGACGGCCAGCGCTATCCGCTCAGCGGCAGGCTCGATCCGAAATTCGCCGGTGTGTGGGATGCCTTCGCCGATAATTTCGCGCGCGGCGAGGAGGGCGGAGCGAGCTTCGCCCTCGCCATCGACGGCCACATGGTCGTCGATCTCTGGGGCG
>DATMZZ010000272.1:0-9599 GCA_035573175.1 Allostellaceae bacterium | reverse complement strand
GTCTCAAAGACGGCTTCGGCTATTCCGAGCTCACCAATTGCGACCAGAACGGCAAGGTGCTGAGCGTCGTCGATCTGCCGCGCATGCTCGGGCCGGATTACCCGTCTTGCGTCGGCATCATGCGGCCGGTGCTGCACGATGTGCTGTTCGAAGCGATGCAAGAGGCGAAGGTGCCGGTGCGCATGGGCACCACCGTCAAATCCTTCCGCCAGGATGAGAGCGGCGTCGACGTCACCTTCAGCGACGGCAGCACGGGGCGCTACGATCTCGTCATCGGCGCCGACGGCGCACATTCGAAGCTGCGCGAAGAGCTCTTTGGTACGACGCATCGGCCGCAATACACCGGCCAGGCGGTGTGGCGTGCGATGGTGCCGCGGCCGGTGAATGTGAAGGGCCGTCATTCCTATTACGGGCCGCGCCACAAATCCGGCTTCAACCCGGTGTCGCAGACCGAGATGTATATCTATCTCGTCGAGAATGTGACCGGGAATCCGCGCGTCGAGCCGGAGGAATGGCCGGTACGGATGCGTGGGCTGCTCGAGGATTTCGGCGGCCATATCGGCGAAGTGCGCGAGACGATCACCGACCCGTCGCGCATCGTCTATCGCCCGGTCGAATCGATGATCATGCCGAAGCCCTGGCACAAAGGCCGAATCGTGCTGATCGGCGACGCCGTTCATACCGCGCCGCCGCAGCTCGCCAGCGGCGCGGCAGTCGCGATCGAAGATGCGATCGTGCTTGCCGAAATGCTCGGCAGCGGCACCGGCCCTGTTCCCGATCTCCTCGCGAGTTTCGTCGACCGGCGCTTCGAGCGCTGCCGTATCGTCGTCGAGAATTCCTATCAGCTCGGCGAATGGGAAAAGAATCCGGGCACGACCGGCGCCGATCCCTCGGCGCTGCAAGCGGCGTCCTACGCCGCGCTGGCGCAGCCAGCGTAAGGCTTACTGATCGAAGACCAGACGCAGGATATGACGCTCGCCCTCGCGGGCGAGCTGCGCCTTCTCGGCGATGTTGCGGATGAGATAGCCGGCGAGCCGCCGCGCGCCGAGCTCGGAGGCGATGATCTCCTCTTCCGTGGGCCGCTCCTGCGGCAGCTCGAAAGCGGCGCCGGTGTAATCGATCGCGGCGGCGACGCTGAACTCGTCATAGCTGACGCTCAGTCCGATGAGCCCGGTCGGCGCGCAATGGTCGATCACCGCTTCGATGAATTGCTGAATGCCGAATTGCACGCGCAGCGTGACGTCGCGGCGCGCGCCCCAAACGCCGGCATTGCGCTCGATGAAATCGCCGACCTCTTTCAAATCCGCTGCCGCGGGATCGATCACCAACCGCACGGTACGGCGGATGCCGATGCGGAAGATGAGATTGAGGCCGAGGGCGACGAGGGTCGCCAGCACCAGCGGCGAGGTGACGAGCGGCTGCGCCCAGTCGGGCGCGCGGGTGAAGGCGGTCGGGAATACCGAGACGACGAAGAAACTCATCATCCCCATGCCGACGACGAGGATGCGGCGCGGATCGAGCACGCGCGATGAGATGATCTGCACGCCGCCGATCATGATGAAGACCGCGGTGAAGAGCAGCGCCGCGGCCATCACCGGCGGCGGCATGACGACGAGCACGCCGATAAGGTTGGGCTGGAACGCCAGCACGACAAGGATCGCGGCGACGACGAAGCCGATCCGCCGGCTGAGGACGCCGGTCGCGGCGGCGAGGCCGACATTCGCGGTCGAGACCGTCAGGCCGAACGTGCCGAGAAGACCGGCCGCGGCCGTGGAGACGCCGTCGGCCAAAACGCCGCGGCTGATCGCCGGCATATCGGGCCGTACCCAATCCGCATCGTCGAGCCGCTGAAAGGTGGTGATGACGGCGGTCGAGCTCATCGCCGAGGCGAGGCCGCTCACCGCGAAGGGAATGATCAGCGCGGTGTTGAAGGACCAGGAGAGATGAGCGACCGACGGCACGGCGAGCAGCGGCTGGTCGATGATCGCAGCGGCGACATCATGTGCCGTGAGCAAGCCGACCGCGGCGGCGGCGACATAGCCGCACGCCATGCCGATCAGGATACAGAAAAGCCGCGGCGGACCCTTGCTCCAAATATTGAGCCCGATCATGACCGCGAGGGTGATGCCGGTGACGATCGCATCCTGTCCGCCAACCGAGCCTCCCGGCCCGTCGCCGACCAGCAGACGCAGCCCGGCGAGGCCGATGATCACGCCGACCAGGAAGACCACCATGCCGGCCGATTCCGGCGGGATCAACGTGCGCAGCCGAACCCAGAATTGCGCGAGCACCGCTTCGCAGAGCCCGGCGAAGATCGTCATGCCCCAGACCAGCGGCAGACCGCCGAGTTTCACGGCGAGGATCGATGGCGCGAGATAGATGCCAGTGAAGATGGATGGCGCGAGACGTCGGCTGCCGACCGGGCCGCGCGGCAGCGCTTGCAGCAGTACGGCGAAACCCAGCCCCAGCATGCAGAGCCGCAGCATCTCGGAGATTTCGTTCGCCGGTGCGCCGGCCGCGCGGCCGATCACCAGCGGATAGACCATGAAGATCGCAACGACGGCGACATGCTGCACGCCGCTGACCAAGGTGACGAGCCCGGGCGGCCGCTCCTCGGCGCCGTAGACGATATTGGCCGGCTTCTTCACGATGTTTCTCCCCCGGAAGCAGCCATGTCGCGCGGCTGGACTGCCTTGAGGGCTTACGCCTCCGCAGATGAGTCCGTCAACGCCGTTGCCACGTGCGATTGTGCCGGCGGAGCATCAAGGGATGATCAATTTGCGTGCGTCGAGCGAATTCTTGGTCAGGTTCTGGTCGCGGGCGAGATCGAGGAAGAACTGGATCTGCGCCGGCGAGATCGGCAATTCGAGACGCGGGATCGGCGTTCTCGCGACGATCGCCGCCGGTTGCTTGGTGTAGCGGCCAAGGCTGTCGCGCACCGCGTTGTCGTTCGCCTTGTCGCCGATGAAAGCAATGGCATCGCTCAACGCGGCGCGGAAGCGCTTCAGCGCGCCGGGATTCTTCGTCGCCCATTCGCGCGTCGACACATAGACCGAGGTCAGCGTACCCGGCGGCAAGGTCTTATCGGGCTCGCCGATCAAATCGCCGACCGCGGCGACGCGATCGTAATAGGGATCGATGCAATCGACGGCATCGACAATGCCGCCTTTCAACGCGTCGGCCATCTGCTGGAAGCTGATTTCGGCGAAATTGACCTTGTTGTAATCGACGCCGTTCTCTTTGAGCCAGCGCCGCGCGACGACGTGAATGAAAGTATAAAGCGACGGCACGCCAACCTTCTTGCCGATCAGATCTTGCGGCTTGGCGATGCCCGATCCCTTGCGCGCGAAGAGCCCGGTGCGGGTCGGTGTCGGCGACACATTGGTCGCGTTGAGCAGTACGACATCGATGCCCGAATCCGCCGCCTGGATCACTTGCAGCGGCGTTCCCGACCCGATGGTGGCGGAGCCGGCGACCAGCGCCGAGATGACGGAACCTTGCGTGCCGAGCAAGGTCAGATCGACATCGAGATCATGCTTGGCGAAAAAACCCTGATCCTTTGCAATATAGGACGGCAGCAATCCCGTCGTCGGTGCATAGAGCAAAGCAATCTTGTCGCTCGCGGCCTGCGTGACGGTAGAACTGGCGAGAAGCGATAGCGCAACGATCAAAGCACTTAGTGTCTTCAACACGTTTCCTCCCGATCCCTTGGTTGATGATCGTTTTCGCCATCGATAGACTGGCGCGCAAAGCGATCATCGCCGTCGTCTTTGTTTTGACGCGCGCGACTATGATGGGAGGACGCCGTTGGATCAATCGATTCGTGATGCCGCGGCTGACGAGCGGCTCGCCGAAATTCGCAAGACAAATGAGCTGATGACGCGCACCGGCCCCAGCACGCCGATGGGCGATCTGCTGCGCCGCTACTGGCAGCCCGTAGCATTGCAATCGGATCTCGATGCCGGCGATCCCGTGCCGCTCCGCATCATGAGCGAAGACCTCGTGCTGTTTCGCGACGATCAAGGACGCGTCGGTCTGCTCGGCATCAAATGCGCGCATCGCTGCGCCGATCTCAGCTACGGCCGCGTCGAGCATGGCGGGCTGCGCTGTGTCTATCATGGCTGGCTCTACGATGTGAACGGCCGTTGCCTGCAGCAGCCAGGTGAGCCGGGCGGCGGTGTCCACAAGGATCAGATTCGGCACAAAGCCTATCCGTGCCGCGAAGCCGGCGGCTTGATCTGGGCCTATATGGGGCCGGGTGAGCCGCCGCTGCTGCCGAATTATCCGGCCTTCACCGAATCCGACGCGTATCGCTACTCGGCGCGCTGGCTCATCGAATGCAATTTCCTGCACGCGAATGAAGGCAGCATCGATCCGGTCCATACCTCCTATCTCCACGCCTACAACTACAAGACCAACGAGACGCAGCGCCGCTCGATGGAGGTATTCCAGGCCGATCTCGCCCCGCGCCTGCGCGTGGCGGAGAGCCGCTACGGCTTGCGCATCTTCGCCGAGCGCAACGCGTCGACGCCGGGGAAGAAGACGCTGCGCGTCACTAATTTCCTGATGCCGAACGGCGCGGCGATCAACGGTCCGGAGGCAGGCCTCGGCCGCGGCGGGCTCTCGATTCATTACCACGTGCCGATCGACGACACGCATCATTGGCGCTTCGAGATGCGCTTTCACAGCAAGAAGGCGATCGACAAGGTCGCGCTCGCTCAGCAGCACCGGGACGAGAAGATCGCCGGCGACCGGCCGCGCCGCACGGCGGAGAACCGCTATCTCCAGAATCGCGACGAGATGAAGCGCGGCATCTCTTTCATCGGCATGGGGCCGATGTTCCCGGTCCACGATGTCTTCGTCACGCAATCGCAAGGCGCGATCCACGATCAATCGGCCGAGCATCTGACGACCACCGATGTCGCGATCGTGCGGGCGCGGCGTCAGCTTCTTGGCGCGCTCAAGGATGTCACGGCAGGCCGTGACCCTGTCGGCGTGATGCGCGACGAAGCGCAAAACGAATGCAGCGATCTTCTCGTGCTGACCGAGACATTGGATGCGGCCGAGGATGTCGATGCGTTCTGCGAGCGGATGACGGCCGAGAAGATCTATACGCTCGACCCGGCGCTCGCGGCGTCTAAGTAGAAATCTGGATCCCGGATCGCAGCGCGCTGCGCTGCGTCCGGGATGACAAGCGAAAGCCTACTGGCTTTCGCTTGTCATTTCTCGTCGACGATCGGATTGACCAGCTTGCCGATGCCGGTGATCTCGATCTCGATCGTGTCGCCGGCCTTCATGAATTGCTTGTCGCTGTAGGAGACGCGGCCGCAGGTGCCGGTCGCGATCATGTCGCCGGGACGCAGCCGGCTGATGCCTGAGAAGTAGGAAAGTAATTCCGGCACCGTGAAGATCATGGCGGCGATGCTGGTCTCCTGCTCGACCTTGCCGTTGAGGCGCGAGATCAGCTTCATCTCCTTGGCCGGCGGGATCTCGTCGAGCGTCACGAGCTCCGGCCCGACCGAGCTCGAGCGGTAGAAATTCTTGCCTTGATCGGTGGTGCGGCGCTGGAAGTCGCGCAGCGAGCCGTCGTTGAAGAGCGTGTAGCCGGCGACGTAATTCATCGCATCGGCTTCGCTGACATGGCGCGCCTCTTTGCCAATGACCACCATCAGCTCGCCCTCGAAATCGTATTCGATCGAGGCTTTGGGGCGGATCATCGGCACCTTATGGCCGACGAGGGATTCGTCGATCTTCATGAAAAGGCGCGGGAATTTCGGCTTCTCCAGCTTCGTCTCGTCGATATGACCCTGATAGTTGAGGCCGGTGCAGTAGATGTTGATGCGGTCCGGAATGAGCGGCAGATATTCGATCTCGCTCTCTTTGAAATCGGGCTTCTGGCCTTCTGCCGCGCGCTTGGCTTCGTTCAGCGCGCCGCCTTCGAGCAGTCGCAACAGGTTGGGATATTTGCTGCCGATCCGCTTGCCCAGATCGACAATGCCGTCCTTGGTGACGACGCCGTAGCTCTGGGTGCCTTTATGCGTGTAGGTCGCGATCCGCATCGTTCCGTCCTCCCATTATTGCCGCGCGATTATAGAAAGAGATGCGCGCTTGCCATAGAGCGCGGCCTGCGCCCAGAATGCCCAGCACCAAATGAGGACAAGTGCGACCATCGCGTGGCCGCGCGGAAGGTGAGGGGAGTATGGGCGAGATACTCGGCGTCGGCATTTCCCATTCGCCACTCTTCGGCATGCCGCCGGACAAGATGAGCGGCGCGCTCCGTGCGCGGCTCAATGATCCGAAGCTGCCGGTCGCGATGAAGGATCCGGCAAATTGGCCGGACAAGATGCGCGCGGAATGGTCCGATGATTTCGGCGCTGCCGCCGGGGCGCAGCACCAGGCCGATATGCTGGCCGATTTCCGCAAGGTGCGCGCCGCGCTCGATGAATTCGCGCCCGACTTCATCGTCATCTGGGGCGACGACCAATACGAGAATTTCCGCGAGCAGATCATCCCGCCTTTCTGCATCCTCGCTTATGACGAGGTGGTCGGAAAGCCATGGGCGTCGGCGCCGGATTCGCGGCGCGGCTATCGCGCCAATATCTGGAATGAAGGACCCGACGCGGAGATCCGCGTGAAATGCCATCGCGAGGCGGCGAAATACATCGCCTCGGCCCTGCTCGAGCAGGAATTCGACATGTCCTATGCCTACGAGCCGCGCTTCCACAAAGGCCTGGCGCATGCGTTCCTAAACGCGGTGATGTATCTCGATTACGAGCGCAAAGGCTTTCCGCATCGCATCGTGCCGATCGCGGTCAATTGCTATGGCCGCGAGGTCATTTCCGCGCAGGGTCTCTACGCGATCAGCGAGGGCGAGCCGGCGCCGCCCGATCCGCCGGCGCCCAGCCCGCATCGCTGCTTCACCTTGGGCGCGGCGATCGCGCGCATCTGCCGCGACAGCCCATGGCGGGTCGCGCTGATGGCGTCTTCCGCCTGGTCGCATTCGTTCCTGACGCCGAAGACACACCGCCTGATGCCGGATGTCGAGACCGACAAGCGGCTTTATCAGGCGATGGTGTCGGGCGAATACGGTTTCTGGAAGAATTTCTCGCTCAAGGAACTCGAAGCCGCCGGTGGCGGCGAAACGCTCAACTGGTTCGGCCTCGTCGGCGCGATGGCCGAACTCAATCACAGTGTCGCGTGGTCGAGCTGCCTCGAAACCTATGTGTTCAACGCCACCAAGGTGAGCGTGATCTTCCAGCCATAAACCCTCCTCTCAACGTCATTCCCGCGAAAGCGGGAATCCAGCAGTTTCCCCTGGGGCCCCGCTTTCGCGGGGGAGACGAAGAGGGATGGCGGTTTCGCACAAACTATCGCGATGTGATAATGTCGTGACAACTCATGTCCAGCCTCAAGAAGATGATCGCGGCCCTCGAGCTCGTCACCGACGCCAAGACGTCGTGGACGCCTGAGGAGATCGCCAAGGCACTCAAGGTCTCGCTGCCGACCGCGTACCGCTACGTGCGCGAGCTTTACGGCGCCGGCCTCTTCGCGCGGCTGGGCGGCGGCAGTTACACGCTGGGGCCGCGCATCGTCACGCTCGACTACCAGATGCGCCGCACCGATCCGCTGGAGCGGGTCGGGCGCGATCTGCTGCAAGGCCTGGCGCAGGAGACGGGCCTGATTGTGCTGGTGAGCTATTGGCTCAACGATCAGGTGCTGAACGTCTATGAACAAAATCCGGTCTCTGGACAAAACCCAGGGGGCATCGGCGATCCGCGCTACGGTCGCGGCCAGATAACCTCGCTGTTTCGCTCCTCCACGGCGCGTATCGTGCTCGCCTATCAGAAGCCGGCGCGGCAGAAACGCGTCTTCGATCGCCATCCGGACGATCCCGATCGCGATCTGTTGGGCCCTGACTGGCCGGGCTTTCGCAAGGCGCTCAACGAGATCAAGCGCGAAGGCACGTCGCGCACCGAGGCGTTGCTGGTGCCGGACCAGATCGGCCTCGCCGCGCCGCTGCTCAATCCCGACGGGACGGCGCATGGCAGCCTTACCGTCGTCGGGCCGACGCGGCGGATCGAGCTCTTCGACGAGGCCGCATTGCGGCAGCGGCTTTTGGAAACGGCGCGCGAGCTGACGCGGCGGCTGGCCCGAGCGCAGCGGCCCGATGCGGCACCGGCCAAAAGGCCCGCGGCCAAGAAGCCGGGCGCGCGCCGCCGGATTGCAAAATAAAAAAATCTCAGATAATGATAATATCTCTCATCCGGTCGCGGGCGCGATAACCGGCTTTCGCCCACTGTCGCGAAGGGTCAAAATGTCCGCAATCGGGTCAAAACCACGATTGGGAAGCGCCACATGCCTGCCATTCTCGACCCCGTAGCGGGTCTGAAATTCTACGAGCTCAGTCATCGCTGGGGTTACAACGCGCCCACTTTCCCGGGCTATGAGGATGTGCGCATCGAGCGCATCACGTATCACGCCAAGCACGGGGTGATGACCCAGAAGATCAACGCGATCATGCATGTGTCGACGCATGTCAACGCGCCGATCCATCTGATCCCCGGCGGCAAGGGTGTCGGCGAGATCGGCATGGACGCGTTCTTCGGCTCGGGTGTCATCGTCGGCATCCCGAAGAAGAAATGGGAGTTGGTGACCGCGGCCGATCTCGAGAAGGCGACGCCGGCGATTGAGCCCGAAGACATCGTCATCATCAACACGCAGTGGCATCACCGCTATTCCGACAGCCAGGAATATTTCGGGCATGCGCCCGGCCTCTCGAAGGAAGCGGCCGAATGGCTGGTGAACAAGAAGGTGAAGCTGGTCGGCGTCGACAGCGCGACGGTCGATCATCCGCTCGCGACGTCGCTCGGCCCGCATCGCAACGGCCCGCAGATCAAGGATCTGGCGCAGCAATACAAGGACGCGACCGGCAAGGACGCGAAGAAGGATTTCCCCGATTGGAACGTCGCGCATAAGACGCTCCTCAAGGCGAATATTCCGACCATCGAGAATGTCGGCGGCGATCTCGATGAAGTAACCGGCAAGCGCGCGACGTTCCACGCCTATCCCTGGCTGTGGCGCGACGGCGATGCCTGCGTCATCCGCCTCGTGGCGTTCTTCGATACCACCGGCAACTACCGGCTGGAATCGGGCGAGCGGATGGTCGGGTAAGAAGGATCAGGACAATGCCAAAGACCAGCACCAAAGGCCTCGAGTTCTTCAATCTCTCGACCGAGTGGAAGCACGGGATGCCGCAATGGCCGTCCAAGGCCAACATGAACATCAAGATCCGCGAGTTCCACGCCAAGGACGGGCTGCAGACGCTCGAATACGAAGGCATCATGCATCGCGGCACGCATATGGATGCGCCGATCCATGTGCTCGAGAACACGCCTTTCATCACCGATTACGAGACCTGGCGCTTCTTCGGCACCGGCGTCGTCGTCTCGATCCCCAAGGGTAAATGGGGCGTGGTGACGCCGGAAGACCTCGAGAAGGCGCGGCCGAAGATCCAGCCGGGCGACATCGTCATGGTCAACACCGGCAGCCATCGCAATTGGGGCGACAATCCCGATTACTTCGCCTACTCGCCGGGTCTC
>DATMZZ010000271.1:0-4138 GCA_035573175.1 Allostellaceae bacterium | reverse complement strand
GACGAGCCGGGCGCGGTCGAGCTCGTTACGCAGGAATTCGAGTGTGGGTGAGGTTGTTTTGGCACTGAGATTGGCGAGCAACATATCGAGCCGGCCAAAATCCTGGCCGGTCATGTGGATTGGCGGAGGGTCACCGAGGAGGGTCTTCCGATTCATTTCAGTCTCCACAAATCTCACGAAGTCCATAGCAATCGCTTTTGAAATTGGGCGTTTAAGCCTGCAAATCAAGCTCGTTCCTTCGGGGCACGCACGCTCCTCGGCCCAGTCGGGCTGATGTTTCGCCCCGTCAGAGCCATCTCAACCTTTCGGCTTCCGGCTGAAACAGCACGCGATGAATCGTCACACGCCTCACCGAGCCGTCCTCGGCTTCGTAGGGCATGCATTGTCCTTCGGAGAGGCCAAGCAAGGCTGTGCCGACAGGCGCGAGGATGGAGATCGCGTCCGCGCCGAGATTGATTTCGGCCGGATAGACCAGCGTTGCGCGCGACAGGCAGCCATTCTCCGCGTCCCGGAATTCGGCCACCGAGTGCATCGTGACGACGCCGGCTTGTATAGCGGCGGAATCGACGACGCTGGCACGGTCCAATTCGCGAGCGAGAAAAGCGATCTGCCGGTTGCGGATGTGAAAAAAATCGCCGATGAGCTGCGCGAGGCGAAGCTCATCCGTGGTCGTGACGGTGATTTCAGGCAAGTCGGGAACGTCCATTGCGGCTCCCAGCCGGTCGTTCATCACGTGGCTTTGAGATACAGTGCCGGGTGCCGGACGATTGTCGCCGTGCGGAAAAGAAAACATGGCAAAACTCCAGCGGCTAACCCAATAGCCGTCCAATGATGCGGTGATCAGATCGGATTGATGAAGAGAGGCAAACCCCGGGGCGGCTGTGCGGTCTATTTCGACCGCGCCGTCTACGGGGTTAAATCGCGTCCTTGCGTGCGATAGGATAGCATCTCGCGGGCTTCCGTCCGGTGCTGCTCGTGCCTTCGATCCTCAGAACAACTATAGCGATCGACCGTCGGAAATCAACGATCGCGTCTTGCGGGGACGGTCGTCGCGAATGATCCGGCACTTTTCATGACAACGGCGTTACACGCGCGTTGCGCGCGATCGACGAAAACGACGTACCCACCGGCATAAATCGCTAGGGATGCACGTTGTCGATGCAGCTTAGAATCAATCATGGCCGACAGGACTTTTGTGATGACGAACGAACCCGATTTGGAGGATCTGCTGCGCGACGACATCATGGCGCCGGTGTTGCGCAGCGCGCATGTGACGGCCGACGATCTGCGTCGCCAGCTGACGGCGGCGGTGCGCGGCGCATCGCGCGGCAAGGATCGCGACCGCGACGCCTGATCCGCTTGACGCTGCCCGGCGCGGCTCGCATCGTCGTGCCCCATGAGTGATAAGCCCGGCGATCAGCCCAGCGATAAGCAGAAGGAACAGCCGCGCCGGAGCGAGGCAGGGAACCGCGCCGCCGAGGAGCGCGAGGCGCGGCTCGCGGCGGCGCTGCGGGCCAATCTCCGCCGCCGCAAGGCCCAATCTCGCGAGCGCGATGCCGAGCCCGCTGCGGACGACCCGAAATCCTAATATAACCCATTGATTTCACGAGGACTTGAGCGTGGGCCCTCATTCGATTACAACCCGCCAAGCCCGGTCGCGCCTAACCCCCGGGCCGTAGCCAAGTGATCTAAGCCGATGGACAGGATTCGCATCCGCGGCGGGAAACCGCTTTCCGGAACCATTCCCATCGGCGGCGCCAAGAACGCGGCGCTGCCGCTGATGACCGCCGCGCTCCTCAGCGAGGAGCCGCTGACCTTGCGCCATGTGCCGGTGCTGGCCGATATCACGACGCTGTCGCATCTCCTCGTCCAGCATGGCGCGGCTGTGACCATGGTCGGCGCGCGGACGCCGCATGAGCATGGCCATGCGCTGAAGATCGATGCGCGCAACATCATCTCGACCACGGCGCCCTACGACCTCGTGCGCAAGATGCGCGCCTCGGTGCTGGTGCTCGGGCCGCTGCTGGCGCGTTGCCGTGAGGCGCGAGTGTCGCTGCCGGGTGGCTGCGCCATCGGCACGCGGCCGGTCGATCTGCACATCAAGGGCTTGGAAGCGCTGGGCGCCAAGATCGAGCTGAAGCAGGGCTATATCCATGCCCAGGCGCCGCAGGGCCTCAAAGGCGCGCAATTCATCTTTCCGAAGGTCTCAGTCGGCGCGACCGAGAATTTGCTCATGGCGGCGTCGCTGGCCGAGGGCGAGACCGTGCTGGTCAATGCCGCGCGTGAGCCCGAGATCGTCGATCTCGCGATCTGCCTCAATGCCATGGGCGCCAAGATCACCGGCGCCGGCAGCGACCGCATCACCATCACGGGGGTGAAGAAGCTGCACGGCGCCGAGCACACGGTCGTGCCCGACCGGATCGAGATCGGCACCTATCTGATGGCAGCGGCGATCACCGGCGGCACAGTCGAGCTCGCCGGGGCGCGCTACGATCTCGTCGCCGCGGTGGCCAAGACACTCGACGGTGCCGGGGTCGAGGTTGCCGAGACCAATCGCGGCATCTCCGTTCGCCGCCGCAATGGCGAGCTGAAGGGCGTCGATGTGATGACCGAGCCGTTCCCCGGCTTCCCGACCGATCTTCAGGCGCAGATGATGGCGCTGATGAGCAAGGCGGAAGGCGCGGCGATGATCACCGAGACCATCTTCGAGAACCGCTTCATGCATGTGCCCGAGCTTTGCCGCATGGGCGCGAATATCAATGTGCATGGTGCCTCGGCGATGGTGCGCGGCGTGCTGCATCTGACCGGCGCCGAGGTGATGGCAACCGACCTGCGCGCCTCGGTCTCACTGGTGCTGGCCGGGCTCGCGGCGGAAGGCGAGACGATCGTCAATCGCATCTATCACCTCGATCGCGGCTATGAGCGGGTCGAAGAGAAGCTCGCGGCCTGCGGCGCCGAGATCGAGCGGCTCACCGATGATTAGAGGCGCGTGATGACAGGATTGAAGCTGCGCGCAGCCGATGCCGAAGACCTCGCGGTGATCTCGGCGATCCTGCAGGATTCGCTCGTCACCATCGGCGACATGGCCTATCTGCCCGAGGAGAACCGCTTCGTGCTGGTCGCCAATCGTTTCAAATGGGAGCCGCAAGCGGGCGCGACGCCGAGGAGGGGCGAACGCGTGCTGACCGGGCTCTGCATCGATGGCGTGAAGGCGGTGAGCCGGCGGGGTTTCTCGCCGCGCGATAACGACCGCATCCTGTCGCTGCTTGCGCTGCACGCAGAAGACGAGGGAGAGGCGGCGTCCCTAATCCTTAATTTCGCCGGCGGCAGCTCGGTGCGGCTGGAAGTCCAGCAGATCATGTGCCATCTAGATGATCTCGGCGAGCCCTGGCCGGCGCGTTGGCGGCCGAAGCATCCGGTCGCGGATGCGGGTTGAGCGGCACGGTTTCCTCGGCGAGGTTTTCTTCAGGGAGCATGTCTTTGTCTGCGCGCGGTAACGAAACGCTGGTCTTGGCGCTGCCTCGGGGTCGCATCCTCGAGGAGGTGGCGCCGCTGTTGAAGCGTGTCGACATCGCGATCGAGCCCGCCTTCGACGATCCGTCGTCGCGTCAGCTTCGTTTCAAGACGAATCACGCCGGGCTCGATGTCATTCGCGTGCGCAGCTTCGATGTCGCGACCTTCGTTGCTTTCGGCGCGGCGCAGCTCGGCGTCGCCGGCAGCGACGTGCTGATGGAATTCTCCTATCCCGAAATCTACGTGCCGCTCGATCTCAACATCGGCCGCTGCCGCCTGGTCGTCGCCGCGCCAAAAGAGGATGCGCAGCGCGACGATCCTTCGCGCTGGAGCCATGTTCGCGTGGCGACAAAATATCCCGAGATGACGCGGCGGCATTTCGCCCAACGCGGCGTACAGGCCGAATGCATCGTCTTGAACGGCGCGATGGAGCTGGCGCCGAGCATGGGTCTCGCGCGCCAGATCGTCGACCTCGTCGCGACCGGCGGCACTTTGCGCGCCAATGGTCTCGTCGAGATCGAGCATATCGCCGACATCACCTCGCGCTTCATCGTCAACCGCACCGCGCTGAAGACGCGCGCGGCGGAGGTGAATGGCTGGATCGAGCGCTTCCGCGAGGCGGCCG
>DATMZZ010000270.1:0-2303 GCA_035573175.1 Allostellaceae bacterium | reverse complement strand
GACCTTGCCGATCGCCCTGCCCGCCAATGTCCTCAGCGCGCTTTATATCCAGATCCGCATGGTCGCGGCGATCGCGGCGCTGCGCGGCCACGATCTCAAAAGCGATCAGGTGCGCACCGTGGTGGTCGCCTGTCTTTGCGGCACGACGTTGATGGATCTGGTGAAAGAAGCCGGCATCGGCCTCGGCGCCGGTTTGGCACAGCAAGCGGTGACCAGCGTCTCAACCGACGCGCTGCGCCGCATCGGCCGCCATGCGCTGCTGCACCGGGGTACCGGCGCTCTCCATCTCTCGCGCTTCACGCCGCTGATCGGCGGCGTCATCGCGGGCGCTGTCGACGGCGCGGTGACGCGCGCCTACGCCAACGCCGCGAAGAAGCTGTTCCTGCCGATCATCACGATTGAAGCGAGCTAATTTTTCATCGTCATTGCGAGGCCGAAGGCCGAAGCAATCCAGTGGTTGAACCACACTGGATTGCTTCGTCGCGCTTCGCGCTCCTCGCAATGACGATGATCAGGCGAACGGATCGTGCACCAGCACCGTGTCTTCGCGCTCGGGGCTGGTGGAGAGGAGCGCGACCGGCGCCTCGATCAGCTCTTCGACGCGGCGCACATATTTGACCGCGAGCGCCGGCAGATCGGCCCAGGAACGCGCGCCGCGCGTCGAATCGCTCCAGCCTTCGATCGTCTCGTAGACCGGCTCGACCGCGGCTTGCGCTTCGGCGCTCGCCGGCAGGCGATCGAGCACCTCTTTCCCGAGGCGATAGCCGGTGCAGACCTTGATCTCCTTGAAGCCGTCGAGCACGTCGAGCTTGGTCAGCGCGATGCCGTTGATGCCGGCGGTCTTCACCGCCTGGCGCACCATCACCGCATCGAACCAGCCGCAGCGCCGCTTGCGCCCCGTGACCACGCCGAATTCCTTGCCGCGCTGGCCGAGCATCTCGCCGATCTCGTCCTTGAGCTCGCTCGGGAAAGGCCCGCTGCCGACGCGCGTCGTATAGGCTTTGCAGATGCCGAGCACATAGCCGATCGCGCCCGGCCCGAGCCCCGCGCCCGACGCCGCCTGGCCCGGGTGCGTGTGCGACGAAGTCACGTAAGGATAGGTGCCGTGATCGACATCGAGCATGATGCCTTGCGCGCCTTCGAACAGCACGCGCTTGCTCTCCTTCTTCGCCTCATCGAGCAGCCGCCAGGCCGGCACCGCATAGGGAAGCACTTTCGGTGCGATCTCTTTCAGCGCTTGCAGCAACGGCCCGGCCTCGACCTCGGGCGAGCCGAGGCCGCGCAGCAGCGCATTGTGATGAACGAGCACAGTGTCGATCTTCGCCGGCAAGGTCGATGGATCGGCGAGATCGCAGACGCGGATCGCGCGGCGGCCGACCTTGTCTTCGTAAGCCGGGCCGATGCCGCGGCCGGTGGTGCCGATCTTGTTCGCGCCTTTCGCTTCCTCGCGCGCGCGATCGATCTGTCCATGCGAGGGCAGGATCAAGGTCGCATTCTCGGCGAGCTTCAGATTGGCGGGCGTCACGTTGACGCCCTTCTGCTTGATCGCATCGATCTCTTTGATCAGCGCCCAGGGATCGACGACGACGCCGTTGCCGATGATCGAGACTTTCTCCGGGCGCACGATGCCCGAGGGCAGCAGGCTGAGCTTGAACTCGACGCCATCGATGACGAGCGTGTGGCCGGCATTATGGCCGCCCTGAAAGCGCACGACGATATCGGCGCGCTGCGACAGCCAATCGACGATCTTGCCCTTGCCCTCATCGCCCCATTGGGCGCCGATCACCGCGACATTCGCCATTTTCTTCCATCCAAATTCAATCGAGCCCCCACCTCACCCTCCCGCTTTCGCGGGTCCCTCCCTCTCCGCCCCCGGGGGCGGAGAGGGTTGGGTGAGGTGGGGCGCCGATTAGATTCTCACCTTAGCCCAGCGAGATCGCCTTCTCGCCTTCGAGCACATGCGAGCAGCCGAGCCGCCGCGCTTCGGCGGCCGCATCCTGCGCCGGCACAAGACCTGCGACCGTGACATAGCCCTGGCTGCGCCAGCGTGACGCCGCCGCGACATCGCTCCCCGCCGGCACATAGAGACGCGGCGCCGGACGATGCGGCGTCATCGCCTCGAGCACGGCTTCGGTATAGAGAGTGAAGCCGGTCGCGTCTTCGCCACTCCCCGCACCGCCATTATCGGTGCGATAGCGCCCGCCGCGGCCGAGCTCGGTTTTGATGCCGCGCACGAAGAAGGAGAAGCTGACGCCGGTGTGATATTCGAAGCCGCGATTCTCGACCGGATCGATGGTGATCGC
>DATMZZ010000269.1:0-10482 GCA_035573175.1 Allostellaceae bacterium | reverse complement strand
CCGGCCTCGCGCTCTTAAAAAAGCAGGGGTCCAACGGGCTCCGGCCACTTGTGCGCACGCTACAGCGTGGCAAGCGCCTACATACAGGGGTCCATTTCTCAGTCCGCGCGGTAGATGAATGGGCCCCGGCTTTCGCCGGGGAAGGGAACACGACAAAAGAAGCGCGCTTACTTCGCCGGCGCTGGTTCTTTCTGGATCGCCTGGAAGGTGTTCTCGTATTTCGAGTCGAACGCCTTCAGCGTCGCGCCTTCGCGCTTGATCTCGATCATCGGCTCGTTCTCGGTACAGTCGCGGATCACGGCCATCGGCTCGAGCCCTTGCTCGACCTTCGCGCATTCCTCGAACAGCATCTTGTGATAGAGCGCGACGCCGCGGTCGCTCGTCGCGAGATGCTCGCGGGTGCGATCGGAGATCGGGCCCTGGCCGATCCAGGCGATGCAATCCTGCAGCGGAATGGTGTTGCCGATCAGCTTGCCATTGTCGTCGAGCACGCGCTTTTGCGTGACCTTGATCGGCAGCGGCGCCGCACCGGGCTTGCGCTTCGAAGTGCGGTACATGATCTGCAAGGTATGCGTGTCGTCGACCGGCACGCGGATCTGGAAGCCCGGCGCCTCGGCCGCGCCTTGCGCGAGAATCTGTGGGAAGAGCACGGGATGGCCGACCGTCCAGTCGTCGGAGGTCTCCGGCTCGCCTTCGAGCAAGCGACGCTTGTAGAAGCCGTATTTGAACGTATCGAAAGCGATCTTCACATGCCGCGCCGGATTCATCGCCGGCGGACGGCCCGCTTTCTTTTCCTGATAATTGCCGAACTTCGCGTGCAGGAATTCGAAATGCACGGGATCGGCCGAGTTGTCCATGCACTGCACCCAGTTGCAGGGCAGCGAATAGATCTCGATCGCGCGATCGAGATCGTCGCGCACGAGCAGATCCCAGCGCGGCAGCAGTGGCACAGGCGCCGGACCCATATAGGCCCAGACGAAGCCGCCGAGCGCCTCGCAGGGATAGGCCTTGATCTTGATCTTTTCTTTGTAGCGCAGCTCGGGATGCGCGAGATCTTCGAAGGGCATCTCGACGCAATTGCCCTTCGTATCGAACATCCAGCCGTGATAGGCGCAGCGCAGGCCGCAATCCTCGGGAATGCCGTATTCCAGCGACATGCAGCGATGCGGGCAGCGGTCGTCGACGAGGCCATATTCGCCCTTCTCGGTGCGGAACAGGGTCAAGTCTTCACCGAGGATGCGCACCTTTTGCACGGGCTCTTTGGCGAGTTCGGTCTCAGTGCCGACCACCTGCCAATACCGACGCAGCAAATTGCCCATCGGCGTGCCCGGGCCGATCTGGGTCAGACGCTCGTTTTCAGCCTGTGTCGTCATACGTTTCCTCCGTATACGGACTATTTTATACCCCTCACGATAGGCGTCAAAGGCCCGCGTTCTTGCTGCCGCTGCGGCAATAGCGCATCCTGCAGCGCTTATCGCAGTGCAGCGCGGTCGGATCGGTAACCATGGTAGCGCCCGAATGGCTGTGGCCGGTGGTGGCAGCGCCCTTCATCGGCAGCTTCCTCGGCGTTCTGGTCACCCGCCTGCCGGAAGGTAGGCCGGTGGCGGGCGGCCGCTCGGCCTGCGACCAATGCGGCCATCAGCTTGGGCCGCTCGACCTCGTTCCGATCGCGAGCTGGCTGGCGCTGCGCGGCCGCTGCCGGCATTGCGGCGCCAAGATCACGGTCCTGCCGCTCGTTATCGAGCTTGGCGCCCTGCTGGTCGCAATATGGGCGGCGAGCGTCAGCCAGGGGCTCGCGCTTTGGGTAGGCTGTTTTCTCGGCTGGACCTTGCTGACGCTGGCCGCGATCGATTTCCGCGACGGCATCCTTCCGGATATGCTGACCCTGCCGCTCATCGCAGCAGGGTTAGTCGCGACCTACTTTCTGGCACCCTGGCAGATGCTCGACAGCGCAATCGGCGCGGTGGCGGGCTTTGCGATTTTCGCGCTGGTCCGCTGGCTCTACCGGCGACTGCGTGGCCGGGAAGGGCTGGGGCTCGGCGATGCCAAGCTGCTCGCCGCCACAGGCGCCTGGGTTAGCTGGAACGGCCTGCCCAGCGTCGTGCTGATCGGGGCGGCCGCGGGACTCGCCGTTGCGCTCATCATAGCTTGGCGCGGAGAGCAGCTGACTCTTCATCAGCGGATCGCTTTCGGCCCGGCGCTCTGCCTCGGTACCTGGCTGGTCTGGCTTTACGGACCGATTACCGCTTCCTGACCCCAGGCCCGTCGCCCAAAAGCGACTGACATGCGACCGACATGAAGTCGTCACACCCCGCCTCGTAAGCTTTTCCCTTCGGGATCGATCGGGACGACAAGAGCGCAGGCGGGCGCGTGGTAGAGCTGTGATCATTGAACTTGAGCGCAAGAAGGTCGAGCGGCAGGTCGCGGCCCGTCTCATCGCCGGCGGCAAACTCGACCAGGCGGCCCTCGACCGTGTGCTCCGGCTGCAGAACAGCAACGCCGACCGGCTCGAAGCGCTGCTTATGAAGCTCGGGCTCGCCAGCAGGCGCGACGTCGCGGAAGCCCTCTCGCTCAAGCTCGAGCTCGATCTCGCGATCGCGGAGCCGCCGGATTATCCGGAAGCGCCGGCTCTACGAGCCGCAGAAGAACGCGCACGCCCAGGCCGCGGCGCATCCGGAAAATCGGCGGCGACGAGGATTTGCTTGAGGATGTCGACCGGCTGCGCGATCTCGCCAGCGAGGTGCCGGTCGTTCGGAAGGCGCCACACGCAATAGGGCAGTAACGAATAGCAAAGCTGCCGCTCGATCACCGGATCGTCACAATCGCGCCCTGGCTCCGTCAAACAAACCGGAGACAAACGAGAAACGGCAAGAACATTTGGTCGGTTTCAGCGCGCGGTGCCGAGTTCACGCTGAAACTGGGGCGCATTCTCTAACCCACCCTGATGCGACTAGTTCGCCAGGCACGCGCAGCGTGAGCTTGGCGGTGCGTATTCTTGGGTGACGTTGGTCATGACAGTGGGAATTGATCTAACCGGCGGCGGCTCGGTCCTCGCCTGGCAGACAACTGACGGCATTTTTTTTGAGCGTTACGACGCCAATCTCGATCCGGTCGGCTCGCCGATCGAAGTCGCCGCGAGCGCGGCGACATGGGTAAGCGCCCAGCCGCTTGATAATGGCGGGTTCACCGTCTTCTGGGATACGAGCGCGACCTCACCGGCCGCGGCGCAGGATTATGACGCGAACGGCGCGCCGGTCGGTGCGACTTACAGTGTGGCGACCCCGTCGATTGCGGCGACAGCTTCCACCTCGCGCGACCTGCCGACGGGCCCGCAAGACGTTTGGACGACGATCCTCCCAAACGGCGATACCGTCACCGTGACAAATTCGAACGGCGGCAACGGCAATGCGCCTTCGTTGACGATGCAGCAATACGATCCGGCCGACGATGCTGTTGGTCCTGCCTATGTGCATAGCGTGCCGGGATTGCCCGGCCTTTCCCATGTCGAGACCGCGGCACTCGCGGATGGCGGCTACGTCGTCAGCTTTGTCGATGAGAGCAACTTCGGCGCGGTCTCCTTTGTGGATCTTTTCGGCGCCGACGGCACGCATCGGGTCGGCGAGCAGGTCACGCAGACAGGCTATCAGTTGATCGGCTCGCAAGAGGTCGCGTCGCTGCCCGATAGCGGCTTCGTGGTGAGCTGGACGGCGGCGGAATACGTCGCTACCAGCTCACAGCCGCCCGCGCCTTATGCGATCTTCAGCGAGGAATTCGACCAAAACGGCGGGGCGGTGACGCCGGCTCGCACCGTGACGGTTCTCCCCGACAACAACTTCACCCAGCCTCAGATCGATGTGTTCGCCAACGGCAAATACACGATCTCCTGGACCTCGGATGGCACGCCGCAAAGTGCGAGCTTCGTCGAGCAAGGCACGGCGCTTCCCGGCCAGACCAATGACGAGATTTTGACGCCGGCACTGGTCTATACGGCGCCGCTCGGTCCTCATGACATCACGCTGGTCAGCACCGAAGCGCAAACCGTGACCGGCAATTCGCTCGGCGACACGATCACCTCGAATGATGCCGCCTCGACATTGATCGGCGGCAGCGGCAATGACACGCTGATCGCCGGCCATGGCGCCAACACGCTGACGGGCAATGGCGGCGCCGACACTTTTGTCTTCAACGATCAGCCATGGAGCGCGGGCCAGATCACCGATTTCACGCCCGGTACGGACAAGATCGATCTTACCGCGCTCCTGCATGCGGCTGGCTACACCGGCAGCGATCCCGTCGCCGATGGCTATGTGACGTTCGTCGATGATGGCCAGGGCGACACGTCGGTCTATTTCAATCCGCATAGCGCGTCGCAAACCTGGCCGACGCTGATCACTACCGTCGATCACGTCGCGCCCAGCGCCCTGAGCGTCGGCGATCTTGTCGGCTATTCGGACTCGTCGAGCGCGGGCGGCGGTGACACGGGTGGGGGCAGTGGCAGCGGCACCGGCACCGGTACTGCGGGCGGAACGCTGACCGCGAACGATACCGCTGGCCAGCAGCTCACGGGCACGCCGGACAACGATATCTTTTATGCCGGCCACAATTCCGTGGTGATGACCGGCGATGGCGGTGCGGACAGCTTCGTGTTCCAAGCCGTGCCATGGAATGCCGGTCAGATCACCGATTTCACGCCCGGTACCGACAAGATCGATCTCAGCGCCCTGCTGAGCGCGGCTGGCTACACCGGCAGCGATCCGGTCGCCGATGGTTGGGTGACCTTCGCCTCGGACGGCCATGGCGACACGCAAGTCTTTTTCGATGCGCACGATCCGTCCAATCCCTGGCCGAGCCTCATCACGACGCTGGACAACCTCGCGCCGACGGGATTGACCGCAGCGAATGTGCTCGGCGATTCCGGAACAGCGACTTCCGGCGGCGACTCGTTTGGCGGCGGTGCGCCGCCAGGATCGAGCGTCGAGATATCGGATGCCACTTACACCGCGCCGGCGGGCGTGACGAATATCGTGCTGACCGGCAGCGCGGCGCAGACAGTGATCGCGAACAATCTCGGCGACACGATCACCTCGAACGATCACGGCTCGACGATCACAGGCGGCAGCGGCAACGACTCGCTGATCGCCGGTCACAGCGCGGATATGCTGACCGGTGGCGGCGGCAGCGACAGCTTTATCTTCAACGCGCTGCCCTGGAATGCCGGGCACATCACCGATTTCGATCCGAGCACCGATACGCTCGATCTACACGGTATCTTCGCTGGCATTGGCTATGCGGGCAGCGATCCGGTCGCCGACGGCTATCTCAACTTCGTCGCTGACGGCTCCAGCAATACGAAGGTCTATGTCGAGCCGCAAGGGCCGAGCACGACCATCCCGATCCTCGTCACGACGCTCGATCACGTGTTGCAGAGCGCCCTTCATCAGGGCGATTACCTCTTTACCTAGGCCCTCGCCGCGATTGCGCCCGAGGTGTTATCCTCCGGCCGGATTCCCTTAGAAGGGACCGGCCGGAGGAAACACATGCTGTCGCGCGAAGACCATGAGATGCTGACCCGCGTCGGGCCGGGCACGCCTTTGGGCGAGGTGCTGCGGCGGTACTGGCAGCCGGTTGGCCTTTCCGAACTCGTGACCTCGAAGCCGCAGCGCATGAAGGTGCTGGGGGAGGAGCTGCTGCTCTATCGCGGCGCCAGCGGCAAGGCGGTGGCGACGCAGCTACGCTGCGCGCATCGCAGCCTCGCGCTCGATTTTGGACGCGTCGAGGGCGATTGCATCCGCTGTCCCTATCACGGATGGCTCTATGACGCGCAAGGCCAGTGCCTCGAGCAACCGGCCGAGCCTGAAGGTAGCGGCTTCAAGGAAAAAGTCCGGATCAAGTCCTATCCGATGCAAGAGATCAGCGGTCTGCTCTTCGCCTATATGGGACCCGGCGAGGCGCCGGTCCTGCCGACCTACGATCTCTTCTTCGAGACTGACGGCGTCAAAGGCGTGCAGATGCGCAACGTCAACGCCAATTGGCTGAACGCCGCCGAGAACATCGTCGATATCAGCCATCTCGCCTGGCTGCATGGCTATACCTTCCCGGCCTATGGCGCGAAGAAGATCACCTATCATTGGGATCGCAAGGATTACGGCATCGACAATGTGCTGCTGATCGACGGCGTGCCGGATTCGCATATCTCCTGCTACGCCTTCCCGAATGTGAACCGTTTCTCCGGCCCGCCGGTGGAAGAGGGCGGATCGATCGTCAATTCGATGATCTGGCGCGTGCCGATGGACGACACATCGGTCATGCAATATTTCCTGCGCTTCTATAAGAGCAGCACGCATTCCTTCCGCAGCGCGCGCTTCCATGCCGAACTCGGCAAATACAAGCCGCTGGCCGAGGATTGGTGGGGCATCGATGTCAGCGATCAGGATCGCATGGCGACCGAACAGCAGGGCACCTTCGCCGATCGCGAGAACGAGCATCTCGGCGTCTCCGACGGCGGCATCATCCTGCTGCGCAAATTGTTGCGAGAAGCTATGGCGCAGATCGCGGCGGGCGAGGATCCGCACGGTGTCATTCGCGATCCCGCCAAGCAGCGCATCCACTTCCCGCATAAATCCGCGATGATGGCGCAGCGTACCGACGGTGTGAGCTACGGTATGGGCCTGCGCGAGGGCGTCGCTGCCGAATAGTGTGTGTTGGTCTCGCGGAGGATATTTTTCATGAAGCGTTTCTTTCTCGGCCTGGCGCTCGCGCTCGGCCTCGCGGCGCCGGCGCGCGCCGATGTCACCCTCACGATGAACGTCGCGATGCCGCGGGCGAGCTCGTTCTTCGTCGGGCTGCAGCAACCTTGGGCACAGCTCGTCGAGAAGGAATCGAACGGGCGCATCAAGATCGCGATGCCGGCGGCCTCGATGGCGCCGCTGTCCCGGCAATGGGAAGTGGTGACCAGCGGCATCGCCGATATCGCCGAGAGCCCAAGCGAGTATATCCGCGAGCGCGTGAAGCTGCCGGAGATTGCGGAGATTCCATTCCTCTCGCCGAACGGTGTTGCGGCTTCGGTCGCGGTCTGGCGAACTTATGAAAAATATTTCGCCAAGGCCAACGAATATAAGGGCGTCCATCTGATCGGCTTCTGGACGACCGGCGGCAACAATCTGCAGACGCTGAAGCGGCCGATCCTCAAGATCGACGATTTCCAAGGCCTCAAGATTTGGGTCGCGACGCCGAACATGGCGAAGACGATCCAGAATTTCGGCGCGACGCCGGTGCTCGGCATGCAGATGTTCGATGCGATGTCCGGCGGCATCGTCGATGGCGCGGTCGCCGGCAAGGGCGCGCTGATCTCGTTCCAGCTCTCGCGCTACACGCGCGAGATGACCTTCTTCCCCGGTCAGCTCGGCTACACGCTGCAGTCTTTCTTCATGAATCAGAAGAAATACGACAGCCTCGCCCCCGAGGATCGCGCGGTGATCGACAAATTCTCGGGCGAGTTCCTGGCCCAGCTCGGCTCGCAGGGCTTCATCGATCAGGACAATCTCGCCGATCCGCTGATCAAGCAGAACGACATCCAAACCCATCAAGCGGGGCCCGAATTGATGGCCATCCTCAAAGAGCGGGTGAGCTTTTACAAAGACAATTGGATGGCCGACGCCAAGTCGCGCGGTGTTGACGCCCAGGCGGCCTACGATTTCTATGCAAAAACCGCACAGGAAGCAGCCGGTTTGATGAAGTGACGCCGGGTCACCGGCGGCGCTATAGTAGTGTCACGCGGGCGGGCTCGCGCGTGGGGTTATCCCGCGGGCGCCGCGATTGGAAAGGGAGATGGAGATGAAGCCAACCGTCACGATCGTCAGCATTGCCGATGTGCCATTGCATGTGCCGACCGGCCTCGGCCGCGAAGGCAGCAGCGCCAGCAAGCCGTTCCCGCTTGATTCCGGCGTGCCGGGCGTGCGGTTGGAATTCACCTGGCGGCGCTACGACAAAGGCTATGGCACGCCGCGTCACACGCACATCTTCGACCAATACCGCTACAACATGAGCGGCAAGCGGCAGATCAAGGACGGTTTCGTCGAGGCTGGCGAAGTCGCCTTCTATCCGGAAGGCGTCTATTATGGCCCGCAGCTTCAGGAAGAGGAATGCACGGGTCTCGGCCTGCAATTCCAGGGCCTGACCGGCATCCGCTATCTCACCCATAAGGAACTTGGCGATGCGCGCAAGGAGCTGTCGGCCGAGGGCGGCACCTTCAAGGGCGGCGTCTATACGAAGATCCTGCCCGACGGCCGCAAGATCAATCGCGATTCGCATCTCGCCTGCACGGAATATGTGACCGGCCACAAGGTCGACTTCCCGAAGCCGCGCTTCGATAAGCCGATCGTGATGAAGCCGCAAGGCAGCCCGTGGATCGGCGACCGCAAGGTCGACGGCCTCGACCATAAGCATCTCGGCACCTTCGGCGGCTCGGGCATTCGCTTCATGCGGCTGGCGCCCGGCGCGAAAATTCCGGCGCGCGTCGAAGAAGATGCAGAGATCCGCTATCTGATCTCCGGTACGATGGAATACGGCGGCAAGCATTGGGTCGGCGGCAAGACCACCGAAGAAGGCACCTATATGTTCATTCAGGCCGGTGCCGAAGTCGGTGAGATCTCCACCACGACCGGCGGCGAGTTCTATGTCGTCGAACTGCCGTTGCTGGCCGACACCGCCGCCAGGCTGGCGCGCGAGCAGGCCGGCGCGCCGCGCGAATTGGCCCCGGCGCAGTAAGACGCGCTTCGGGCTTCGTCATCAACCGGCCGCGCGCGGTTCCTGCCGCCGCGGCCGGAATGCTTTTGGGAGGAATAAACAATGGCCGTTGAGCTTACGCTGGTCGCGCCGGGCGGCATCCGTACCGCGCTTCAACATCTCCTGCCAGGTTACGAAAAGGCGACGGGTAATAAGGTCACCGGGAGCTATGTCTCGGGCGGCGCGACGAAACAGAAAATCATCGAGGGCGAGCTCTTCGACGTGCCGGTGATCCAGCCGCCTTACGATGCGGTGCTCAGCTCGGGCAATCTCGATGCGAAGAGCGAAACGCCGCTGGCGACGGTCAGCGTCGTCGGTGCGGTGCGCGCGGGCGTGCCGAAGCCGGATATCTCCAACGGTGAAGCGCTCAAGAAATTTCTGCTCTCGGTGAAGTCGATTTCTTGTCCGAGCATCGCGCGCGGCGCGGCTTGCGGTGTCAGCTTCGAAGCGACGCTCAATAAACTCGGCATCAAGGACACCGTCATGCCGAAGGTCGTCGCGGCGCAAAGCGGCTGGGAATCGGTGAAGATGCTCGGCCGCGGCGAGGTCGAGCTCGGCATCACCTTCGCGAGCGAGAACGACCCCAATCCCGATGTGCAGATGCTCGGCGCTCTGCCGCGCGATGTGTCGATCCCGACCGGCTTCGTCGGCTTTGCCCATGCGCGCACGCCGCATCGCGACGCCGTGACGGCGCTGCTGAAATATCTCAGCACGGCCGACGCCGCCAAAGTCTTTACCGAATGCGGTATGACACCCGGCAAATAGAGACGGGGCAAATAGCCGGCGCTATGACTTTCCGGATATCGCGCGCGGCGCCTTTGTCGCAGCCGCTTGAACGGTTTGTGGCCGGGGCCTAAGAGCCCCGACACTAGGCGCGGGGGTGCTGTCGATGGATTTCTCCACCATGGTTTTGACCATGTATGTCGCGGTCGAGGATTCGCCCGAGACGGACGAGCGCATCCTCGGCATCGCGGTGGAGCAATCCCTGCTCGCGGCGCAGCTCGGCTACAATCCGTGGTTCACCGAGCATCACTTCCGTGGCTCCTGGCACAGCAATCCGATCCAGTTCGCGTCCTACATCGCATCGCAGGTTCCGAAGGACACGTATCTCGGCTTCGGCGTGCTCTCGATTCCTTATTATCATCCGGTGCGGCTGGTCGAGAGCATGAACCAGCTCGATCAGCTCACCAAAGGCCACACGCTCTACGGTCTCGGCAGCGGCTTTGCCGGCATCGAACCGCCCGGTCTCGGCATCGATGTCGAATATCACAAGAGCGGCCGTGCCGCCGAAGACATGGTCGAGATCATGCAGCGGCTCTGGGATTTCCGCACCGGCGATCCCGACTATCTCTTCGAGACGCCGACCTATCGCGGCTCGATCAAGCGTCGCGTCAGTCCGGCGCCCTATCGCAACCACCACCCGACCGTGATCCGCACCGCGAGCCGCGACAGCTCGGTCGTGAAGGCGGCAGAAAAAGGATTGCCGGCGTTTCTCGGTAGCTTCTCGGCGGAATCATCGCTCGAGAATCAGATTCGCGTTTATCGCGAAGCGCTCGTCGCGGCGAAGCATTCGCGCGAGGTCGTCGAGGACTGCCTGCGTTGGTGCACGGTGGATTGGCTCGCGGTTGTCGTCGCCGACACCGATGCCGAAGCGATGAAGCGCGCCGAGCTGGCGAAGGCCGAGCATCTCGCGTTGCG
>DATMZZ010000268.1:0-8076 GCA_035573175.1 Allostellaceae bacterium | reverse complement strand
AGATTGCGCGGCATCCAATCGGCGGAGGAGATGAACACCTTGGCCTCGGGCGACGGCAGGGCATGGCCGTTGCCGAAGCACGCGATACGGCCATGCTCGAGAAAGCGGCCGATGATGCTTTTCACATGGATGTTCTCGGAGAGGCCGGGCACGCCCGGCCGCAGGCAGCAGATGCCGCGGATGATCAGCTCCACCTTCACGCCGGCATTCGAGGCGCGATAGAGGTGGTCGATCATCGCCGGATCGACCAGCGAATTGAGCTTCGCCCAGATATGCGCCGGTCGGCCGGCACGGGCATGCGCGATCTCGGCGTCGATCAGCTCGCCGAGCTTGTTGCGCAAGCTCAGCGGCGCGACGGCGATCTTCTCCAACGTTGCCGGCGTGGCATAGCCGGTCATGTAATTGAACAAGCGTTGCGCGTCGCGACAGAGCGCCGGATCGGAGGTGAAGAAGCTGAGATCGGTGTAAACCTTGGCCGTGTACGGGTGATAATTGCCCGTGCCGAAATGGACGTAGGAGCGCAAGCCGCCGCTCTCGCGCCGCACCACCAGCGAGACCTTGGCGTGTGTCTTCAGCGCGATGAAACCGTAGACCACCTGCACGCCGGCGCGCTCCAGATCGCGCGCCCAGCGGATATTGGCTTCTTCGTCGAAGCGCGCCTTGAGCTCGACTAGCGCTGTCACCGATTTGCCGGCCTCGGCCGCTTCGATCAGTGCACGGACGATCGGGCTGTCATCGCTGGTGCGATAGAGCGTCTGCTTCACCGCAACGACGGAAGGATCGCGCGCTGCCTGGCGGATGAACTGCACGACGACGTCGAAGCTCTCGTAAGGATGATGGACGATAATGTCCTTGGCGCTAATCGCGGCAAAGCAATCGCCGCCGTAATCGCGAATGCGCTCGGGGAAGCGCGGATTGTAGGGCGTGTAGAGCAGGTCGGGCCGTTCGGCGACGATCAGGCGGCGCAGATCGGACATGCCGAGGATGCTGTCGATCGCGATCACGTCGCCGGCGGAGACGTTGAGCCGCTCCTCCAGGAACTGTCGCAGATCTTCGGGCATGGCCGCTTCGACGCAGAGCAGAATCACATTGCCTCGGCGGCGGCGCTTCAACGCGCTTTCATAGAGCCGCACGAGATCTTCGGCTTCTTCCTCGATTTCGACTTCGCTGTCGCGCAGGATGCGGAACATACCCTTGCCGATGACCGAGAAGCCGGGGAAGAGATGATCGAGGAACAGGCCGATCAACTCTTCGAGCCGAATGAAGCGCAGCGCCTTACCGGGCAGGCGCACGAAACGCGCGAGGCTCGCCGGCAGCAGCAGCAGGCCTTCCATGCGATTACCGTCGCTGCCGCGCGCCAACTGCAAGGCGAGACCCAAGCCCCAATTGGCGATGAATGGGAAAGGATGCGCCGGATCGACCGCGAGCGGCGTCAGCACCGGAAAAATATCGGCCCAGAAGCGCTCGGCGACGAAAGCGCGATCCTCGCTCGACAACTCATCGGGCTCGACCACCGTCAGTCCCGCTTCAGTGAGCTCGACCCGCAGCTTCTTCAGCGAATCGGCCTGGTCGCGCATCAGCTTGCCGGCGCGTTTGGATATCGCATCGAGTTGCTGTGCCGGCGTCAGCCCGTCCTCGCTCGCCGAACCGATGCCCGCCAGCACCTGCCCTTTGAGGCCGGCGACGCGCACCATGTAGAACTCGTCGAGGTTGTTGGCCGAAATCGAGAGGAAGCGCAGCCGCTCGAGCAATGGCTGGCGCGGATTGTCGGCCTCGGCGAGTACACGCTCATTGAAAGCAAGCCAGGACAGTTCCCGATTGATGAACCGTTCCGGCGAGCCCTGGTCGACGGTTTCGTCGCGAGCGGTATTCTCCTGCGCCACGATCTCGACTCCATTTCCAGATATCGAAGTCGAGTTTATAACGCTCGTGTGAAGATGTCATTGCAGCCGAATTAAACCGACGCCCTGGGAGGAAGACGCAAACCATTGAAGACGTTATATATTTTGCGTCACGCCAAAGCGGGGCCGGAAGGCCGCGAGGGCGATGCCGAGCGGCCGCTGATGAAACGTGGCCGGAAGGCCGCCGCGGCGATCGGCGAGTATCTCGCCGGGCTAGCCCCTGCCCCTACCTTGGTCCTGTGCTCGACCTCGCTCCGCACGCGAGAGACGCTCGATGAGATTCTACCCGCATTGGATCGCGAGCCGCAGCTGCTCTTCGAGGACGCGCTCTACCTCGCCGGCGCGAGCCGCCTGCTCGACCGCGTGCAGCGCCTGCCGGAGCAAGCCGGGAGCGTGTTGTTGATCGGGCATAACCCTGGGCTGCATCAGCTCGCAGCCTCGCTGGCAAGCGAGGCCGGAGGGCTGGCAGAAAGCTTCCCGACGGCGGCACTGGCCGTGCTGCGTGTCGCGGGCCACTGGTCGGCGCTGCGCCCGCACGAGGCGACGCTCATCGATTTCAAGACGCCGAAATTGCTCAGCCGCGATCCGGATTTCGAGTCCGATTGAGCCAGTCTTTATTGAGGAGGGCGCGCGCGAGCCGCACGGTGACCGCGCGCTGATTCGCAAGCGCCGCCGCATCGAGCGCAGCAACGATCTCTTGTGCCGCTGCAAACGATCGCTCGATCCGTGGCAGAAGGTAAGCGATCAGATCTTCGCTGATGCGCAATTGGCGATCGGCGAACAATTTCACCAACACCGCGCCGAGCAGCGCATCGTCCGGCGCTTCGACCGCGACCGCGGGCGCGGCAAGCAAGCGCGAGCGCAGATCGGCGAGCCGGATCGTCCAGCGCGCCGGCGGCTCGCGCGCGGCCAGCAGCAGATGCCCCTTCCTCTCAGCGAGCACGTTGTAGAGATGCAGCAGCGCCTCTTCATCGGCGCTCTGCGCTTCATCGATCGCGACAGCGCACGCTTCGCCGAGCAATTGCGGCACTGCCGCCGAGGTCAGCGCGCGCGGCGCGATCGCCACAGCGTTCGAGCGCGCGCGCCACACTTCGAGGAGATGGGTCTTGCCGCTGCCCGCCGGCCCCCATAGCGCCAGCGCAGGTGCGGGCCACTCGGGCCAGCGATCGATCCAGGCAATAGCCGCCGCGTTGCACGGCGCGATCAGGAAATCGGCGCGGCCGAGCGCCGGACGGAATCCCAAATCCAACGGCAGTTGCGACATGCGCGGTTCAGCCGCTGATATCCGCCCGCCCGGGATCGTAGAGCGAGCTGTGGCGGTAGCGGGTCAGCGCGAAACGCACCAGCACGCCGGTGACCGCCGCCGCCGGCAGCGCCAGGAGGACACCGAGAAAGCCGAAGAGTTCGCCGAAAGCGAGCAGCGCGAAGATCACCCAGACTTGATGGAGATGAACGCGCGAGCCGATGAGCTTCGGCTGCAAGAAATCCGCAGCAGCGAGATGGCCGATGAGGAAGATCACGGCGATGACGATGACCTTGCCCCAGGTGCCCCATTGCATCGCGGCAAGGCTGAGCGCGAGGACAACGCCGATCACCTCGCCGACATAGGGAATGAAGCTGAGGACGCCGATGATGATGGCGAGAATGAAGGCGAAATTCAGCCCGACGATGCTGAGCGCGACCGCGTAATAGATGCCAATGATGAGGCTGACCAGCGCCTGGCCATGGATGTAGCCCGAGAGCGTCGCATCGACGAGACGCACCTGCTCGCGGATCGTCGGCGCATAGGCCCGCGGCAGCAGCTCGTCGCATTTCGCGACGATAATCGGCCAATCGCGCAGCATGAAGAAGGCCACCAGCGGCGTGATGAGCAGCAGCGCGAGAATATTCGCGATGGCGAGGCCGCGCGTCAGCAGGCCCTCGAGAAACCCAGCGATCCAACCAAGCGCCGCGCCGGTCCAGCTTCCGATCAGGTCTTGTGCCTTCTGGATCTGGTCGGGTGGCAATTCTTTCTGCGCGAGATCAAGCAGAAGCTGCGCCTCATCGCGCACGAAGCCGGCGAGCGCGGGCGCCGCGCGTACGAGCTGCGCCACCTGCAATTCGAGCAGCGGCACGATCAGCACGATGACCGTGACGAGGAGCAGGATGAAGATCAGCAACACGGCTAACGAGGCTAGGCTGCGCGGCAATTTCCAGCGCGTCAGCCAGGCGACCAGCGGCGCAAGGAGATACGCGATGCCGAAACCCGCCACGAAGGGCAACAGCATGCCGCTCAAGAGATGCAGCAGCAGAAAGAACAGCGCCAGTGCCAGCAGCCAGAACAATCCCTGGCGGGTGGCGCTCACGGTTCGTTTTCCGGTGCGGCGACGCCGCGACCCCAGCGCACGAGATAGGCCGCGCCCGATACGATCGTCGTCACGCCGGCGAGATAAATGAGCCCGGTGATGATCCCCAGGTCGTCGAAGCCGAAGGCGAGCTTCGCCAGGACACCCGTCACCAACACGAGCAGCAAGGCGGTGTTGATCTTGCTCACCATCAGTGGCCGCCAGGCGATCGGCTGCGTCAGCGTCGTGGCGAGAAGGAAGCCGCCGATAATCAAAAGATCGCGGAAGACGACGAGGATCACCAGCCAGGTCGGCAGATCCCCCGCGAGACCGAGCGTGACGAAAAGGCTGACGATCAGCGCCTTATCGGCGATCGGATCGAGCAGCGCGCCCAGGTCGGAGCGCTGATCGAAATGCTTGGCGACATAGCCGTCGATCGCATCCGAAACGCTCGCTACGGCAAAGAGCCAGAAGGTCAACCGGTAATCGCCGTTCAGGATCAGCCACACGACGAGCGGCACGACAAGCAAGCGCCCGAGGGTGATGAGATTGGCGAGGTTCATTGACTCGGCTGTGGGCTCGGACTCGATACAGGGCCGGGCGCAGGGCCCGGCGGCGACGACGGTAGCGTCGGCGTGTCGCGGAGCGACGAGCCTCCGCGCTGCAAGACCCAATCCGGATCGCTGCCGCTCAGATTGAGGTTGTTCTGGGCGAGGCCGACGCGAAGCTGGTCAGGGCTGCCGACATAATGCAGTTCGACGCGCGCGGCGTGGCGATCGAGCGAAAGGAGCTGCGAGCTTTGCACCGCGGTCGTCGCAGCGAGCCGCTGGCGCACGGCGAGCCAACTATTGAGATCGTCCGCCGGTACGGTGACGGTCAGCGTCGCGGTCTTGGTGTAATCGAGCATACTCGCCTGTTTCCAGGCGTCGTTCACCTGCGCGACCGTCCCGGCAATCGCGCGCGCGAGCAGATCCTTCTCGCTCTCGCCCTGATTGGCCGTGTAGGACGCGACCCAGCTTTGCTCGCCGCCGGGCGAGCCCGGAACAAAGCGCGTGGTGCTGACATCGACGCCGCTGCCGCCGGGGCGGATGGTAGCGCGCGTCACCAGCACATCGGCATGGTCGTAATTGGCCGAGATCGCCTGCAGCCTTGCATCATCGCCCGCAGCGGCCTTCGCGCCGTCGATCGCCGAAACATCCTCGACCTCGCCGAGCGGAACCTGCATCGGCACCAGCCCTTGCGGCGGCTTGGTGCTACTCCACGCATCGCGCCAGGGATTAGGGTCGTCCCACAGCAGCGGTTTGCCGCTGCTCTCGAGCACCGGCAGCACGACGACCGGCTTGCTCGCCGTCTCGGCGAAGGGCACGCCGCGGTCGCGCAGCAAGCGCTCGACCGCGTCGGGACGGAAACGGAAGGTATAATCCGCGAGGTAGCGCACGGTGGAGCGGCGCTCATTCGCGACCTCGAAGCCGATGATCACCTGATTGAGGGTCGTATCACTCGCTGCCGGCAGCCGGCCGCGGTCTTTCGCCAAGGTCAGGCGGTCGAGCAAAGCGGCAAAGGCCCGGCGCTCGCCGTCGAGCCGCGCCGCGTCGCGGGCGGCTGTGGCGCTGGCCGCGGTCGCATCCACCGGAACGGAAACGGTGAAGATTTCAGCGCGGGTTAAAGCGTCCGCCGGCGCGGCCAACGCCATTATCGCTAGAATGAGCGCGACGCCCCCAAAGACTCGAGCTTTTTGCACGCAACCTCTCCTCTCTCGTCTTAGCGCAGAAGCGCCGCGCATGCCATAGAGTTACCACCCGATGCCGGCCATGGATCGGCGCCGTTCGCTTGCGCTAAGCTATTGGCCGTAGGAGACGAATCATGGAATTGGGACTCGCCGGCAAGGTTGCGCTGGTTACTGGATCGAGCCGCGGCATCGGCCGCGCCATTGCCGAGTTACTGGCGGCCGAAGGCTGCGCCATCATGCTGACCGGGCGGGACGAAGCGGCGCTCGCCGAGACGCAGCGCGCCATCGCAGCGAAAGGCGGCAAGGCGAAGTCGCAGCTCGCCGAGCTGCGCGAGCCGGCGGCGCCCGCCGCGCTGGTCGAGGCGGTAAAGCGCGATTTCGGCCGGCTCGATATCCTCGTCCACAACGCCGGCGCGACCAAGCGCGGCGATTTCCTCGCCCTCACCGACGAGGATTGGGCCGACGGCTTTGCGCTAAAATTCTTCGCCCATATGCGGCTCGCCCGCGCCGCCTGGCCGCTGCTCAAAGAAACGGGCGGCGCAGTGCTGGCGATCGGCGGCAACGGCGCCGCCAAGCCGACCGCCGATTTCACCATCGGCAGCTCGGTCAATGCCGCGGTCGCCGCTTTCCACAAAGCGCTCTCCGACATCGGCAAACGCGACGGCATCCAGGTGAACACCATCCACCCCGGCCATGTCGATACCGACCGCATGCGCCGCCAGATGGAAGTGCGCATCAAGAAAAGCGGGCGCGACATGGCATCGGAGATCGAGGCCTATCGCCGCGAGCTCAACGTGCCGCGCATCGGCGTGCCCGACGACGTCGCGTCCATGGCCGCGTTCATCCTTTCCCCGCGCGGCCGCTGGCTGCACGGCGCCACCATCATCCTGGATGGCGGCGAAATCGAAATGCTCTAGCCGCACGCACGCGGCCGAAGGAGAAGTGACGTGAACCGCATCGATACCGAAGCTTTCCGCCTACGCCGCTTCGTCGAGGAGCTGGTCGACGCCGGCGAATGCGAGACCGTGGACCAGCCGACCGATCTGCTCGATCTCGGCGGCAAGCTCGACTGCAACGCGAAGGCCGTCTGGTTCCGCGCTGCCGGGCCGGAGCGCGCCGATGTCGTCGGCAATGTCATGGGCTCGCGCCGGCGGCTGGCGCTGTCGCTCGATACCGACGAGCAAGGCTTTCCGGCCAAGATGCGCGATGCGATCGAGCATCCGATCGCGCCGGTCGAAGTTTCCGCTGCCGACGCGCCGGTGCAGGAAATTGTGCTCACCGGCGACGATGCCGATTTCACGAAGCTGCCGGTGCATCTGCAGCACGCGCTCGATGGCGCGCCCTATATCTCGGCCGGCATCGATTTCGCGCGCGATCCGCAAACCGGCATCACCAACATCGGCTGCCGCCGCCTGATGCTGCGCGGCAGTAAGAGCGCCGGCATCGATCTCAACGCGCCGAGCGATCTGCGCGCGCTCTATCAGCGCGTTGTCGCCAAGGGCGAGAAATTGCCGATCGCTTTCGCGGTCGGCTCGCATCCCGCCGACTTTCTTGCCGCGCAAGCAGTAACGCCGCCGATCGACGAGGTCCATGTGATGGGCGCGATCCGCGGCGCGCCGGTGCCGATGGTCAAATGCGCGACCATCGATCTCGCCGTGCCCGCCGATGCCGAGATGGTGCTCGAAGGCTATCTCGATCCGCGCGGCCTGGTCGAGCCGGAAGGCCCCTACGGCGAATACATCGGCTATTACGGCATGCTGAAGCGCAACCCGGTGTTTCACCTGACCGCGATCACACGGCGCAAAGACGCGATCTTCCAGACGGTGACCATCGGCGGCCGGCTGATCGGCCGCACCGACACCGCCAATCTCGGCGCCGCGCGCACCGAGGCCGCGATCTGGTCGGTGCTGAAACAGGCCATTCGCGAGCCGGTCGCGGTCTGTTGCACCGGCTCGTCGGGCGGCATGTACAACATCCGCATCTCGATCAAGCAGCGCTATCCCGGTGAATCGCGCAACGCGATCGCTGCTGTCTTCTGCTCCACCGCCGACGTGAAACACGTCATCGTCGTCGACGACGATGTCGATGTCTTCTCCGACGAGCAGATCGATTGGGCGCTGGC
>DATMZZ010000267.1:0-5591 GCA_035573175.1 Allostellaceae bacterium | reverse complement strand
TCCAGTATGGCCGATGTTGCGAGTGATGTTCTCGAAGTGATTGCCAAGCAGGCGAAAACCGATCCTGCGAAGGTCACGCGCGAGACCGAATTGGCCGATCTGAACCTCGAATCGCTCGATACGATCGAACTCATTTTCGCGCTCGAAGAGAAGTTCAATATCGAGATCCCCTACAACGCCAACGAGGCGACCACCGCCGGCATCAATTTCACCACCGCCGGCGATGTCATCGACGCGGTCGCCAAGCTCGTTACCGAGCAGAAAGGCTCGGCGGCGTGATCCGTCGCTGCGTATGAGCCTGCCATGAACCGCGTCGTCATTACCGGGCTCGGCGTCATCGCGCCGCTCGGCAAGAACACTGCCGAATTCAGCGCCGGTCTCAGAGCCGGCAAGAGCGCGATCGGGCCGATCTCGATCATCGAAACCGAGGGGCTGATTACCAAGATCGGCGCGCAGGTTCTCGATTTCGATCCGCTCGCGCATTTCGAAGAGAACAAGCTGCCGCTCTACGATCGTTGCACGCAATTCGCGCTGGTCGCGGCGCGTGAGGCGATCGCGCAGAGCAAGCTCGATTTCCGCGCCGGGCTCGGCGCGCGCACCGCGACGATCATCGGCTCGGGCGTCGGCGGGCAAGGGACGCAGGACGAGAATTATCAGCGGCTCTATCTGCAAGGCGCCAAGCGCTGCCACCCGCTGACCATTCCGAAGCTGATGATCAACGCGCCATGCTGCCACATCACGATGGAGCATGGCATCACCGGCCCGTCTTTCGTCGTCGCGAGCGCCTGCTCCTCGGCCAATCACGCGATCGGCGTCGCCTTCCAGATGGTGCGCTCGGGCATGGTCGACGCGGCGGTGACCGGCGGCACCGAGGCGGTCTTCACCTTCGGCACGATCCGCGGCTGGGAAGCGCTCCGCGTCATGGCGCCCGATACTTGTCGGCCGTTCTCGCTCGGCCGCAAAGGCATGGTGCTGGGCGAGGGCGCGGCGGTGATGGTGCTCGAGACCTATGAGAGCGCGCAAAAGCGCGGCGCCGAGATTATCGCCGAAATCGCCGGCTTCGGCACGACCTCCGATGCGAGCGACATCGTCATGCCGGCGCTCGAAGGCGCGTCGGGCGCGGTCGCCGCGTGTCTTGCCGATGCGAAGCTCGCGCCCGAGCAAGTCGACTATGTCAACGCACATGGCACCGGCACGGCGGCGAACGACATCACCGAGACCAAGGCGCTGCACAAGATCTTCGGCGAGCATGCGAAGAAGCTCGCCGTGTCGTCGACCAAATCGATGCATGGCCACACGCTCGGCGCGGCCGGCGCCATCGAGCTTGCGGCGACGATCTGCGGCATGCGCGACGGCTTCGTCCCGCCGACCGCGAATTACACCGAGCGGGATCCGCAATGCGATCTCGACTACGTGCCGAACGAGGCACGCAGCGCGCCGGTCAATGTCGCGATCTCGAATTCCTTCGCCTTCGGCGGCCATAACGCCGTGGTCGCGGTCAAGCGGGTCTGAACGCGCGGCACGCGATGCGCGCCGCCAAGCTCACCGCAACACATTGCCTTCTGATCGCGCTAGGCCTCATCGCGGTGCAAGCCGTGGTCGAGCACGCCATGGGCCGCGTCACCATCTGCACCTGCGGCTACGTCAAATTCTGGGAAGGCGAGGTCAACAGCTCGGGGAATTCCCAGCACCTGACCGATTGGTACAGCTTCTCGCATCTGATCCACGGCTTCGGCTTCTATCTGCTGTTCTGGCTCGTTGGCCGGCGCTGGCCGATCGGCCTGCGCTTCCTCGCGGCGCTGACGCTCGAAATATCCTGGGAGATGATCGAGAACAGCAGCTTGATCATCGATCGCTATCGCGCCGAGACCATCTCGCTCGATTATTACGGCGACAGCATCATCAATTCGGTCAGCGACACGCTGATGGCGGTGGTCGGTTTCTGGCTGGCTTATTACCTGCCGGTGACGGTCATCGTGGCGCTAACGATCGCGATGGAGGTCGGCGTCGGCTACGCAATTCGCGACAACCTCACGCTCAACATCATCATGCTGATCCACCCGGTCCCCTGGATCAAAGCCTGGCAAAGTGCCGGGCAGATTTATTAGGCGCTCAGTCTAAAACCCGCGTCATTGCGAGCGTCCCTCGACAAGCTCGGGGTGAGGGCGAAGCAATCCAGGACAACACGTGAGATCTCTGGATTGCTTCGTCGCCGATGGCCTCCTCGCAATGACGGTGAAGGTTAAGCCGCTTTCGCCAGCGGGTTCTGCTCGGCGCTCAGGATCTTCTTCACCGCCGGCCCGCTGCAGCATGCGGTCTTTCCACGCGGTGTAGTTTTTCAGATCCTTCAGCGGCAACTCGGCGCGCATGCCCCAGCTATAGAACACCATCGCATAGGGATCGCAGGTGGTGAATTGCGCGCCCATCATCCACAGTCCTTTGCTCAGCATGCCGTCAATCTCGCTGAGATTGTCCCACGCCTCCTTCTTGCCGCTTTCCTTGATCGCGGCTTGCGCTGCCGGATCGCTGGCGAATTTGTCGCTGCGGAAGATGCGCGTGAACGAAGGATGCAGCGTGTCGGCGAGCCATGTCATGATCGAAGTCCAACGCGCTTCGTCGAGCTCGCCTTCGGGCTTCAGCTTCGCGGCCGGGAATTTCTTCGCGAGATACGCCATGATCGCCGCGTTCTCGAGCAGGATCGTGCCATCGATGTCGAGCGCCGGCACTTTGTGCCGTGGATTCACCTTGAGATAGTCGGGCGCCATGTGCTCACCCTTCATCACATTGACGACCTTCTCCGCATAGGCCGCGCCGCTCTCCTCGATGGTGATATGAGAGGCGAGCGAGCAAAGACCCGGGCAATAGTAAAGCGTCAGCATGACGATCCTCCTGTTGGATGTGACGAGCGTAACCTAGAGGCCGAGCCGCGGCATCTCGATCGCCGGACAGCGGTTCATCACAACGTCGATACCGGCGGCTTCGGCTTTCGCGGCGGCCTTGTCGTCGCGCACGCCGAGTTGCATCCAGACGATCTTCGCATGTTTCGCGATCGCCTCGTCGACGACCGGCGCGACTTCTTCCGAACGGCGGAAGATGTCGACCATGTCGATCGGCTCCGCGATATCGCTCAGTGCGCCGACGACCTTCTCGCCATGGATGGTCTGGCCGAGCGCTTGCGGATTGACCGGGATGACGTGAAAGCCCTTGCGCTGCAGGAAGGCCATCACACGATTGCTCGGTCGGTCGGCACGCGGGCTCGCCCCGACCAGCGCGATCGTCTTCACCCGGCCGAAGATGCCGCGGATGTACTCGTCGCTGTAGCTGTCGTGATTCATCGCCCCTCCCAGACCGGCTTGCGCTTCTGGAGGAAAGCATCGATGCCTTCCTCGGCATCGCGCGCCAGCATGTTGGTGGTCATCACTTCGGCACAATAAGCATAGGCTTGCTCGAGGCCGAGCTCGGCTTGCGCGTAGAACGCCTTCTTGCCGATCGCGACGGTAAGCGGCGATTTCGCGGCGATTTCGGCGGCGAGCGCCGCCGTCGCATCTTCGAGCTGCGCTGCCGGCACGACGCGATTGATCAAGCCCCACCCGCGCGCGGTTTCGGCATCGATCAACGAGCCGGTGAGCAGCATCTCCATCGCCTGCTTGCGGCCGATCGCGCGCGACAGCGCCACCATTGGCGTCGAGCAGAAGAGGCCGATATTGACGCCCGGCGTCGCGAAACGCGCATCGTCGGCGGCGACCGCGAGATCGCAGGACGCGACGAGCTGAGAGCCGGCAGCTGTCGCGACGCCGTGCACCCGCGCGATCACCGGCTTCGGCAGCATGACGATGCTGGTCATCAGCTTGGCGCATTGCCCGAACACCGCCTCATAGGCTTGCCGGCCGGGATTGGCGCGCAGCTCCTTGAGATCGTGCCCGGCGCAGAAGGCAGGGCCGGCGCCGGCGAGGATCACGACGCGTACGCTCTTATCGGCGGCGATCGTATCGAGCGCGGCTTGCAGCGCGCTCATCATGCCGACGGAGAGAGCGTTGCGGGCGCTCGGACGGTTGAGGGTCAGCGTCGCGACGCCGTCGCGATCCTGGCGCAGGACCAAAGCCTCATCGCTCGCCTCGTTGCTCATTGGGGGCACCTCCTCGGCTCGATTTCAAGGCTTAGCGCGGGAATGGGCGGTTGTCAGCGCCGCGCGCTTGCGCTTATGCTGACGCCAATGCTCGGCCGTCTCGCCATCGGGAGGACAAGCCTCCGCCGCACGCCGCAATTCGTGGCGCTGCTGGCGATGCTGCTGCAATTCGTCCTCAGCTTCGGCCATTTCGACGGCCAGAATTTTGCGGCGCTCCAGAGCAGCCATCACCCGCTGACGATCGCCAATGCGCAAGGCGCGTCCGGCGGCACGGGGCAGGGGCTCGCCGGCGATATCGACTGCCCGATCTGTTCGTCGATCCAGCTCCTCGGCAGCACGGCGCTGCCCGACGGCGTGCTGTTGCGCGCGCCGGTTCTTCGGCACACCGGCTTCGTTTTTGCCGGCGAGCCGCTGCGGCTGACGCCGCCGCCTCATCTCCTTTTCGACACGCGCGGTCCGCCCGTCGTCTGACATCGATCTTCGCTGCCGTCCGCTTCGCCGCGGGCGGTGACCACGATGTCAGTGAATGGAGCAGATCATGCTTACCCAACGTATTTCCCGGCTGAGCCTCGCCGCGAGCGGCGTCGCTCTCGCCCTCTATTCCGCGCCCGCGAATGCCGACGATATTGGCGATATGCGGCAGGAGATGCAGGCGATGCAGCGCCAGTATCAGGCCGCTTTGACGAAGCTGCAGCATGACTATGAGGCGAAGCTGCAATCGATGGAAAAGCGCCTCGACGCCGCCGAAAAGAAAGCCACGGCGGCGACGCAAAAAGCCGACGATGCGCAGAAGGCCGCGGCGGCGGCACAAACGGCGTCCGAAGCCTCCACGCAAACCGCGGCCGCCGCGCCCGCGCCGGCCGCCGCGCCGGAAGCGACGCCTGCCAGCACCAACGCGCAATCGAGCGCCAATGCCTTCAATCCGGCGATCGGCGCCGTGCTCGACGGCAAGGGCATGGTCTCGACGCATAATCCTAACACTTGGCGCCTGCCGGGCTTCGCGCTCGGCAACGAGGCTGGACCGCCGCCACGCGGGGTCAGTATCGGCGAGAGCGAGATCAACCTGCAGGCGAATGTCGACCAGGCGCTTTTCGCCAATCTCACGATCGCTTTCGAGAACGACAACAGCGTCAATATCGAGGAAGCCTTCATTCAGCCGACGGCATTGCCCTGGGATTTCACCGCGAAGATCGGCCGCTTCTTCTCAGGCATCGGCTATCTCAACGAGCAGCATGCGCATACCTGGGATTTCGCCGACGCGCCCTTGCCGTATCAGGCCTTCCTCAACGGGCAATATGGCGATGACGGCATACAGCTTCGCTGGCTCGCGCCGACCAATATGTTCGTCGAGCTCGGCGGCGAGGCGATGCGCGGCGCGTCCTTCCCGGCGAACAGCGTCAGCGAGGCGCTGACCAACAATCATAATGCCGGGCTCGGCGGCTGGAGCGCCTTCCTCCATGTTGGT
>DATMZZ010000266.1:0-3527 GCA_035573175.1 Allostellaceae bacterium | reverse complement strand
ATTCATCCCATATTTCGGCGAAGTCGCCGTTATCTAGTCGCCCGCAGATCTGGCTGCCGGTCTTCTCTAATCTCCAGACATCCATTGCGTGAGGGCAATTCCTCGCGCAGTTCCGCCTTTTGTCTCCAGCGAAAGATCGATTTGATGCAGGTCTTTGTCCGCGACAACAACATCGACGGCGCGCTGCGCATCCTCAAGAAGAAGATGCAGCGCGAAGGAACCTTCCGCGAAATGAAGCGGCGACGGACCTATGAGAAGCCGTCGGAGCGCCGCGCGCGCGAGAAAGCCGAGGCCGTCCGGCGGTACCGCAAGGCAATGCGCAAGCGCATGGAGCGCGAAGGATATTGATCGCGGGGGGCGCTTATCCGAGGAAGAAATAGATAGATGCCTCAGACCCCGAAATTTGCCGTCGGCCAATCCGTCGAGCTCGTCGCGGCGCCGCATCGGCTCAGCCCGCTCGGCCGGTTCGAGATCGTCCGGCTGATGCCGACCGAGCATGGGCTCCGCCAATATCGCATCCGTTCGCTGATCGATGGGCATGAGCGTATGGCGCTCGAAGCCGAACTCGGTTGATGGGCTGTGGCTGGACGATGCGATTGAACCAGGTGCCGGGCGGCGCTAGGCTGTGTCGGTCAATCGACCTTGGGTTGGCCGCCGCTGTTACGCTCTCGCGAGCCCAACCCCGGTTCCCATCCAAACCAGCCTTTTGACGCGTAGCGCTGCACGCCGCGGCGATTGCTTTATGGAGAATTCGATGGCCGTAGGTACCGTCAAATGGTTCAACGCACAAAAGGGTTACGGCTTCATTCAGCCCGATGATGGCTCGAAGGATGTCTTCGTGCATATCTCGGCGGTCGAGCGAGCCGGCATGGGTGGCCTTCACGAGGGCCAGAAGCTCACTTTCGACCTCGAACGGGGCCAGCAAGGTAAGACTTCGGCCGTCAATCTGAAGAACGCCTAGCAAAAAGAGCGGCCCCAGCCGCTCTGCCTGGCGCCAATTTCGTCCTCGTTCGCTTCCGGCGGCGTTGCTGCCGGTCGATCTGCCGCATTGCCACTCGCCGCTGCGGACGATTGGCACGCACACGACATCGACCTCGCACCCGCTGCCAGGAGAGATGACGCTGCCAGGAGAGATGACATGGCCAAGGAAGATTTATTGGAAATGGACGGCACCGTGCTGGAGCGGCTGCCCGATGCGCGGTATCGCGTCCGCCTCGACAATGGCCATGAAACCATGGCCTACATGGCGGGGCGGGTGAAGAAGAATCGCATCCGCATTCTCGCCGGCGATCGTGTCACGATCGAGATGACGCCGTACGATCTGACGAAAGGGCGAATTAATTTCCGTCATCGCGACGAGAAGGCGATGACAGCTCCCCCGCCACGCCGGCCGACATGGCGCCGTTAATGCGTGACGACCATGCGAGAAGGACGGTAACGACCGAATGAGCGCCAAAACAAACAACTGGAAGAATCCCCGCCCCCGATCGAGTTCGAGTTGGCAACTTCTCACGGCCAGCGAAGGCGATGACGGAAAGCGCTGGCATATCATCTGGGATACGACCCGCCGGCCGGAAAGCGACGGCCGCAATACGGCCGCCGAGAAATCGAAGAGCGCCGCGCTCGATCGCGCGCGTCACCTGCTGCGCATGGGCTTCATCGTTTACGAAATTCGCGAGCCATCGGGATCGCTTGTTCTCGACGAGGCGGCGATCCACGAGCAACTCGACGCGAATGCGCCGGCAAGCTAATCGAAGCCGGCTCTTCTTTCGCTAGGACCGGCGCCGCGACCAGAGCGGTGACACGCATATAGATGCGCGCAGCGGTACGCGTGCGTCACCCTGACCGACCCGTTCCCCCTTCGAGAACTTACCGCGACCCCACCGCCTTCTCGTAAATCTCCGGCTTGAAGCCGACGGTGAGCTTGCCGCCGATATCGAGCACCGGGCGCTTGATCATCGAGGGTTGATCGAGCATCAGGGCGATCGCCTTCTTCTCGTCGAGCTTTTCTTTCTTCGCATCGGGCAGTTTCTTGAAGGTGGTGCCGGCCTTGTTGAGCAGCACCTCCCAGCCGACTTTCTTCGCCCAGCCCTCGAGCACCGGCTTGTCGATGCCCGCGGTTTTGTAATCGTGGAATTCGTATGCGAGTTTGTGCTGGTCGAGCCAGGTCCGCGCCTTCTTCATCGTGTCGCAATTCTTGATGCCATAGATCGTGATCGATCGCGCCATCGCTGTTCCCCTCTCCTTCTTCTTACCCTTATTTCAGCACGCCGGCTCCGCGCGCCGCAATATAGCCTGGCGATGTCCTTATTGCCGCTTGCAGGCGTCGAGCACGGCGCGCGCGGTCGCGGGATCGCTGGCGCGCGCGATCACCATCGCGCCGACCAGCATGCTGGCCTCGCGGAAGGCGGCGGCCTCTCTCTCCTGCGCGGATCCTTTCCGGACGCGAGCGAGCGCGGCGACGATGCGCCTCACGCCGGCACCGAAGGCCGATTTGAGCCGCTCCGGGGCGCGGCCGATATCCGGCCCGAGGCTGGCGACCGGGCAGCCGATCCCCGGATGGTTCTTGTGGCCGTCGGATAAATAGAGCGCGCGATAGGCCGCCACGGCGCGCTCGGGCTCGCCGCGCTCCAGCGGCTCGGCGAAACCCGCAAAGGCGGCGCCGATCGCGGCTTCGATCAGCGCCTCCTTGCTGTCGAAATGCTTGTAGAAGCCGCCATGCGTCATGCCGGCGGCCTTCATCACTTCGTCGACGCTCGCGCCGTCGAGGCCGCGCTCGCGCAGCAGCTGCGACGCGCTGGCGACGATGCGCGCGTGACTCTTCTCTTTGTCCGCCTGCGACATGCGCATCGGCCATTCCATCAAAATCGCCGCTTGACAGATTAGAGGATAGTCATCATCCTATTAGAGGTCAATCGTCATCCTAATGACGTTGCACCCCGCAAGAGCGCTTCAGAGAGATCGGAAATGGAAATAGGAGGCTGACATGCTGCCGCAAACTTCGTTCTTCATCAGCATCGCGTTTAGCTTCATCGCCTGGGGCATCATCGCCGCGCAAATCTGGCCGGTCTTGCGCCGCCAGCCACGCGCCGACGCGCTGCGCCCGCTGCTTATGCTGCACAGCTTTCGATTCATCGGACTGGCCTTCCTCGTGCCGGGCGTCGTATCGCCGGACCTGCCGGCCACCTTTGCGGTGCAAGCTGCCTATGGCGATCTGATCGCGATGATGCTGGCGCTCTTGTCTTTGCTGCTGTTGTCGAGCCGGCCAGGCATCATCCTCGTCTGGATCTTCAATCTTTGGGGCACCGCCGATCTGCTGAACGCGTTCTTCCAAGCCAGTCGCGCCGGCCTCGAGGCGGGTCAGCTGGGCGGTGCTTATTTCATTCCCACTGTCATCGTGCCACTCGCCCTGATCACCCACGGCATGATGTTCGCTCTGCTGCTCCAGCATCAGGGCGAGGCCGCGATCGAAGACAGTCGGCGCCCGGCCTGACGGGCCTTAGACCATGATCGCATAAAGGCGGAAT
>DATMZZ010000265.1:0-5805 GCA_035573175.1 Allostellaceae bacterium | reverse complement strand
TGCGGCTTGTGAGCGCGCACGCCGTCTTCGTGGAAGAGGCGGAAGAGCAGCCGCTCCGGCGCCAGCGCCGGATCGATCAGCTCGGCCGAGGTCGAAGAGCTCATAAAGATCGCGGCGCGGCGCCAGGCATCGTCCTCGGTCTCGCGCTCGAGAGTGAAGGCTTCGCGCGGCAGGCGCTGGATCATCAGCGCGCCGGCGCGCCAGCGCGGCGCGCCGCTCTCCTCCGGCACTTGCGCCACAGCGACTTTGAGCGCGGCCTCGACCTGCTCACTCTGGCGGAAATAGTGATGCACGCATTCCGCCAGCGTGCTGCCCGTCAACTCGACGATGCCTTGATAGCGCTCCGTATGCTCGCCCTGATCGACGGTGAGGGCGAGATAGCCGGCGCCGAGCAGCCGCGGCACAGAGCCGTTCACGGCCGTCTCGGCTTCGAGCTTGGCGGTATCGAACTGCGCATAACCGCGCAGCGCGCCGGCGGTCGTCACGTCGGCGACCATCATCTTGATCGGCCCGTCGCCCTTGGTCTGCAGCGTGAAGATGCCTTCATATTTGAGCGCGCCCGCCAGCGCGACGGCGAGGGTGATCGCCTCGCCGAGCATCTGGGCCACCGGCGCGGGATAGGCGTGCTGCGTCAGGATCGAATCGATCGCCGGGCCCAGCCGCACCAGACGGCCGCGCAGGGCGAAAGGCTCAATCTGGAAGGGTTGAACGAGATCGTCCGGAATAGGCGCCATCGCTTAGGCGAGGCACCAGGCGAGGATTGCCTTCTGCGCATGCATGCGATTCTCGGCTTCGTCCCACACCACGGATTGCGGCCCGTCGATCACGCCGGCGGTCACTTCCTCGCCGCGCTTCGCCGGCAGGCAATGCATGAAGATCGCATCGCGCTTGGCGCAAGCCATCAGCTTCTCATCGACGCGATAAGGCGCCATCGCTTCCGGCCGGAACAGCTTCAGATCCGTGTTCATCGACACCCAGGTGTCGGTGACGATGCAATCGGCACCGGCGGCCGCTTCGCGCGGATCGGCGACGCAGCGCACTTTGCCGCCTTCGCGCTGCGCCCAGTCCAGCACGCGTGCCGGCGGGCGATTGCCGTCGGGGCAGGCGAGACGCAGCTCGAAATTGAAGCGCACCGCGGCATGGATCCAGCTTACCGCGACATTGTTACCGTCGCCGCTCCAGGCGACGATCTTGCCGGCGACCGGTCCCTTATGCTCTTCGAGCGTCAGCACATCGGCCATGATCTGGCAGGGATGGCTCGCATCGGTCAGGCCGTTGATCACCGGTACGGTGGCATTTGCCGCCAGCTCTTCGAGCTTCGCCGCCGAGGTCGTGCGGATCATGATCGCATTGACATAACGGGACAGCACTTTCGCGGTATCGGCGACGGTCTCGCCGCGCGAGAGCTGCGTGTCGCTCGCCGTCATGGTGACGACATCGCCGCCGAGCTGTTTCATCGCGACCTCGAAAGAGAGGCGCGTGCGCGTCGACGGTTTCTCGAACACCATCGCCAGGATCTTGCCGGCGAGCGGCTTCGAGCGATCGCCGCTCTGCTTCCATTGCGCGGCCTGATCGAGCATGCGGCGCAGCTCGACCGTACTTAGCCGATCGAGATCGAGGAAATGGCGCGGGGGCGCCTTCACTGCCGGGCGGGTTACAGTTTCCATTGTCCCGCCACCTTGTCGATGATCTGCACCGCTTCGCCGACATGCCGCTCTTCGATGATGAGCGGCGGCAGCAGGCGCACGACATTCTCGCCCGCGCCGACGGTGATGAGTCCGTTCCAGCGCAGCTTCTCGACAACTTCGGTATTCGGCACGAGACAGCGCAGCCCGGTGAGCAGACCCTTGCCGCGTTGCTCGGCGAAGATTTTCGGATAGCTCGCGACGATCTCTTCGAGCCGCTGGCGCAAGAGACCGGCCATCTGATTGACGTGATCGAAGAAGCCGGGCGCCAGCATCATATCGAGCACGGCGTTGACCGCGGCCATCGCCAAGAGATTGCCGCCGAAAGTCGAGCCATGCGTACCCGGCGTCATGCCGACGGCGGCGCGCTCGGTCGCCATGACCGCGCCGACCGGGAAGCCGCCACCCAGGCCTTTAGCGACGCCCAGCACATCGGGCGTGATGCCGGACCATTCATGCGCGAAGAGCCTGCCGGTGCGGCCCATGCCGCTCTGCACTTCGTCCATCACCAAAAGGATGCCGTGCTGATCGCACAGCGCACGCAGGCCTTTGAGATATTCGGGCGTGCCGGTCGCGAGGCCGCCTTCGCCTTGCACCGGCTCGACCAGGATCGCCGCGGTCTCGGGCTTGATCGCCGCGCGCATCGCCGCGAGATCGTTATAAGGCACATGCGTGAAGCCAGGCGTTGGCGGGCCGAAGCCGCGCAGATAGCGCTCATTGCCAGCAGCGGCGAGCGTCGCCAGGGTGCGGCCGTGGAACGAGCCGGTGCAGGCGATGATCTCGTATTTCTCGGGATGGCCGGTCTCGGCGTGATATTTGCGCGCGAGTTTGATCGCGCCTTCCATCGCTTCGGCGCCGGAATTGCAGAAGAACACCGTGTCGGCAAAGCTCGCCGCGACCAGCCGCTCGGCGGCGCGCTGTTGCGGCGCGATCTGATAGAGGTTGGAGCAATGCCACAGCTTCTGCGCCTGGCTGGTCAGGGCTTCGATCAGATGCGGATGGGCATGGCCCAGCGCGTTGACGGCGACGCCGCTACCGAAATCGAGGTATTTCCGCCCGTCGGTGGCGATGAGATAGGGGCCTTCCCCCCGCTCGAACGTCACATCGGCCCGAGCGTAAGTCGGCAAAATAGCTGGAATCACGAAAGTCTCTCCGGCATGTAGGTGAAAAGGGAAGGCACGACGGCAGCGCTCAGCGTCGTCGCTCGAACCCTTCGCGGAGCTTTATCCCGCGTCCTACCTGCATTGCCTGCTCCCAACCCCTTGGAGGGAAACGCAAAGTATGGGGATTGCGGGCGCCACTGTCAATTCCGGGCCGCGGGAGCCTCGCGAGAGGCGGGGCAGGCGGCCGGCCGGATGCTATGGTCAGGCGGTATGTTCGAGGGCTTTAAGCGCAAGCAAGTCACGGTCGGCGAGGTCGAGATCGCCTGCGTCGTCGGCGGCGAGGGGCCGCCGGTCTTGATGCTGCACGGCTATCCCCAGAACCTTGCCATGTGGGCGCGCGTCGCGCCGAAACTGGCGGAGCGCTACACCGTGGTCTGCGCCGATCTGCGCGGCTATGGGGACTCGAGCAAGCCACGCTGCGCGCCCGATCGCTCCAACTATTCCTTCCGCGCGATGGCGGCGGATCAGCTCGGATTGATGCAAGCGCTCGGCTTCGCCTGGTTCCATGTCATCGGCCATGATCGCGGCGGGCGCACCGGCCATCGTCTCGCGCTCGATCATCCCGATGTCGTGCGCACGCTCACCGTGATGGATATCGTGCCGACCTACGCGATGTTCATGGACACGAACCGGCATGTCGCTGGTGCTTATTGGCATTGGTATTTCCTCTCGCAGCCCGAGCCGCTCCCCGAGCGCGTGATCGGCAACGACCCCGATTTCTTTTTCGAGACCTGTTTCCGGGGCTGGGGCGGCAGCAATCTCGATGGCCTCGGCGCCGAAATGCTCGAGGCCTATCGCCGCGCTTGGCGCGATCCCGGAATGATCCACGGCTCATGCTCGGATTATCGCGCCGCGGCGACGATCGATCTCGAGCACGACACCGCCGATCTCGACCGCCAGGTGCAATGCCCGGTGTTGGTCTTCTATGGATCGAATGGCGCGATGGCGAAGCTCTTCGATATCCCGGCGGAATGGCGCAAGCGCTGCGCCGATGTCACCGCGGCGTCGCTCCCCGGCGGGCATTTCTTCGTCGATCAATTCCCCGACGAGACCGCCGAGCATCTGCTGCGCTTCCTCGGGAATAATCGATGAAGGTCATTGTCGTCGGCGGCGGGATCAGCGGTCTCACCATGGCGATGAGCCTCAATCAGATCGGCGTCGAGGTGCGCGTCTATGAGGCGGCACGCGAAGTCACACCGCTGGGCGTCGGCATCAATGTCCAGCCCAATGCGGTTCGCGAGCTGACCGAGCTCGGTCTCGGCGAGCGACTCGCCAAAATCGGCATTGCCACCGAGGCGCTCGCCTTCTTCAACAAATTCGGCCAGCCGGTGTGGCGCGAGCAGCGCGGTCGCGTCGCCGGCTTCGCCTGGCCGCAATATTCGATCCATCGCGGCCGGCTCCAGGTGCTGCTTGCCGAGGCGGCACGCGAGCGTATCGGCGATGCGCTGCGCACCGGCCATGTGTTCCAGAAATTCGTCGAGCGCGGCAACAAGGTGATCGCGACTTTCGCCGATCGCGACGGCGCGATCGGCGCCGAGGACGACGCCGATATCCTCGTCGGCGCCGACGGCATTCACTCCGCGGTGCGGCGGCAATTCTATCCCAATGAGGGCGAGCCGAATTTCGCCGGCCAGATCCTATGGCGCGCGGCGGTCGAGACCACGCCATTCCTCGGCGGCGCGACGATGATCATCGCCGGCCATTTCCATCGCCGCATCGTTGGCTATCCGATTGCACCCGGCGCGAAGCCCGGCAGCTTGCTGACCAATTGGATCGCGCAGATGAGCGTCGATACCAAGGCGCCGCCGCGCGAAGATTGGAATCGCAAGGTCGACAAAAAGCGCTTTCTCGATGCGTTCCGCGATTGGCGCTTCGATTGGCTCGATTTCCCGAAGCTGGTCGAGGAGACGGCGGAGATTTTCGAATTCCCGCTGGTCGATCGCCATCCGGTCGAGCGCTGGAGTTTTGGCCGCGTCACGCTGATCGGCGATGCCGCGCATCCGATGCAGCCGACCGGCTCGCAAGCGGGCTCGCAGGCGATTGTCGATGCGCGGTTGCTGACGGCGGCACTCTTGGCCGAGCGCGATCCGGTCGCGGCACTGGCGGCCTATGACCGCGGGCGCCGGCCAGTGATGAACGACATCACGCTGCGCAACCGCAATTTCGGCCCCGAGGCGGCGATGCAGCTCGCCGAGGAGCGCGCGCCGAACGGCTTCAAGCATATTGAAGACGTGATCCCGCGCGCCGAGCTCGAGCATATCTCGCGCTCTTTCCAGCAGGCCGCTGGCCTCGATCCGGCTGGGCTCAATGCGCGACCGCCGCTCGTGCCGGCGGGCGCCAAATACGCTCCTTAGCGCCGGCTTGGCCGCGCCCTGCGCGGGAACTCATCCCTTTCCGTTGCGTTGGAAGAACCAGCAAAGGCGCCGCTACGGCGCATTTTTGAACAGGAAGGTCAACCCATGGCTGAGAATTCAGGCGGCGGTGGTGGTGGCGGCCTCTATTTTATTGTCGGGGCGCTGGTGGTCGCGGTTTTCGTCGTTGGTTGGGTCGCTTTCGGCGGCCATATGCCCCATCGCGGTGGCGGCGGTAGCGCGCCGAGCAAGGTTGAGCTCAATGTGAATCCCGCACCCGGTGGCTCGGGCGGGAAATAACGGCAGAAGAGAGCGCTAGGGCTAGGGACCCGAGCCTTCCCGGATCGCACGAAACCACGTAGATAGGCTGCCGAACTTTCGGCGGAGAATCTGACGGTGGAAACGCGCGTTATCGGCAAGAACGGCCCCAAGGTCTCGGTCGTCGGGCTGGGCTGCAACAATTTCGGCGGCCGGCTCGATCTCGCCGGCACGCGCGAGGTGGTCGCGAAAGCGATCGATCTCGGCATCAATTTCTTCGACACGGCCGATATTTATGGCGGCCGTACCTACAATAATTACGGCGGCTCCGAGGTCGATCTCGGCACA
>DATMZZ010000264.1:0-8187 GCA_035573175.1 Allostellaceae bacterium | reverse complement strand
ACCGCTCTCCAACTCTCGGAAGCCATGCCGGAAGGCGGTACGATTACTTTCGATCTCGGTAGGGCCGAAGCCCCCACGGATCAAATCGTATTGAGCATCGTGACCGAGCCGCGCGAGCCGCAGCGTGACGAAGCGCGTCATCATCCCGACCTCAAACTTGTCGAGCATTTCGCGAGCGACGCCAGTGGCCGGGTGGTGAGTGCCGCCTATGGCGCGAACAGTCACCGCGTTGTCATTCATTTGCCCGCTTGCGCGGAAACGGCCGTTTAGCGGCGCCACGATCTCCTCATTATGTCGGCTCGTCGCCGTCAGTCTTCGGCCGAACTCTCTCGGAACGAATTGGCGTAACTTGCGTTGCCATCTTGAGACGCCGCGGGTTGGGCGTCACGAGATATAGCGTCGGAACGACCGGTTTGTGCATGGAAAAGACACGGGAAAATTGTGGTGCCGACATGCCTGAAGGGCACGAAACCGTCCTCGTCGTCGAGGACAATGATCTCGTGCTCGAGCTTGTGGTCGAAATGATGAAAGATCTCGGCTATCAGGTGCTGACCGCGATCGATGCCCATTCAGCGCTGTGGATTATTCAGCACGACGAACGCATCCAGCTGCTTTTCACGGATGTGATGATGCCGGATCAGATGAACGGCATCGATCTGGCGCGCGCCGCGCAGCGCCATCGGCCCGAGCTCAAAGTGCTGTTAACCTCGGGCTATGCCGGCTTTGATTCCACCACCGGGCGTGGCGTAAGCGAATTTCCGGTTCTGCCCAAGCCATACCGCCGGGCCGAACTCGCGCGCCGGGTTCGCGCGGCCCTAGACGCTGCCTAAGCTGTTAGGGCGGCAACGAGCGGTCGTCGAGGCGCGTCATCGCAGCAAGCCGCGGATCGCGCGAGGAAGTACCGAGCTCGATACGGTAGTCGCCCGCGATAATACGCCAGCCGTTCTGCGCATCATCGAAATGCGCTAGGAGGCGCGGATCCGCGGTAATGCGAACGCGCCGGCTTTCCCCCGGGGCGAGGGTAAGTTTTCTCCAGCCGATGAGTCGGTGCAGTGCGCCGCCGCGTGGATCGGCTGCCGTCGCATAGAGTTGCGGTACGTCGGCGCCAGCGTGCTTGCCGGTATTCGTGACAGTGAAGCTTGCGGTAACATTCTTGCCGCCGCTGACGCGCAGATCGCTGTAGCGGAACTGCGTATAGGAAAGCCCGAAGCCGAACGCATAGAGCGGGGCCGATTTCTGTTTCTCGAACCATTTGTATCCGACCGCGGCGCCTTCGCGGTAATCGACCGTGAAGGTCGTATTCCACACGATGTTACGTCCCGGCAGATCGGGTCGTGGCAACTGTGCAGTGCTGGCGGGAAAAGTGATCGGCAGCCGGCCTGATGGATTGACCGCGCCGAAAAGCACATTCGCGATTGCTTCGCCGCCACGCTGGCCGGGATACCAGGCTTCGACGATCGCGGCGACCTGGTCGTTCCACGGCATCGCGACCGGATTGCCCGTCTCGAGCACGACAACGGTATGCGGATTGGCGGCAGCGACGGCCGCGATCAGTTTATCCTGATCGCGCGGCAACGAGAGATTCTCCGCATCATGTCCCTCGATCTCCCACGCTGTCGCGAAGACAATCGCGACATCGGCGTTCTTTGCTGTCGTCGCGGCCGCATCGACATCGTGGCCGTCGGCGAAGGTAACTTGCGCGTGCGGCGCTTTGGCGGCGATTGCCTTGAGCGGCGATGACGGATCGAAGATCATCGCATAGGGAATGGTATCGCGGCGCTCCTTGAATTCGACGCGCAGCGCCGGTCCGCCGACCGGGATGACTTGCGAAGAGCCGCCTCCCGAGAGCACGCCGATATCGGCATGGCCGCCGATCACAGCGATGCGATGCAAATTGGCCGAGAGCGGCAACAAGCTGTTCTCGTTGCGCAGGAGGACGATGCCTTCCTCTTCGGCGCGCTGCGCGATCTGCGCGTCGGCGTTGACATCGAGCGGCCGTACCGCCGGCGGATCATCGATCACGCCGCTGGCGAACATGGTGCGCAGAATGCGATGCGTCATCACGTTGAGTCGTGTTGGGCTGACCGCGCCTTCGGCAATAGCGATCGCGAGCGGCTCGCCGAAATAAGGACGCGAATCCCAATCGGCGCCGGATTCCTGATCGAGCCCGGCGCGCGCCGCCTCGTTCGTCGAATGGACCGCGCCCCAATCCGACATCACCCAGCCGGGAAAACGCCAATCCCGGCGCAGGACCTTCTCCAGCAACGTCGGATTCTCGCAGGCGTGAATGCCGCCGAGCAGATTGTAAGAGCACATCACCGCGCCGGGCCGGCCGCGCTCGATCGCGAGCTCGAAAGCAAGCAGATCGGATTCCCGCAGTGCCGCCATATCGATCCTGGCATCGAGCAGCGTGCGGTTGGTCTCCTGATCGTTGATCGCGAAATGCTTCACCGTGGAGATGACATGCTTGCTCTGGATGCCGCGGATTGCGGCGCCGACCATCGTGCCGGCAAGCAGCGGGTCTTCGCCGGCATATTCGAAATTGCGCCCAGTGCGCGGATCGCGCGCGAGATTGACCGCTCCGGCGAGCAAGACGTTGAAGCCTTTGCGCCGGGCCTCTTCGCCGATCATCGCGCCATTCGCACGGGCGATCGCGGGGTTCCAGGTCGCCGCCGTGGCAAGGCCTGAGGGCAGGGCGGTTGCTTCGTCTTCGGGCCGGATCGTGTCGCCAAGCGGGGGAATCGCGACGCCGAGCTCGGCATTGCTCTCCTTGAGCATCGGAATGCCTAAGCGCGGGACGCCCTCGACATAACCGGCAGCACCAACATTCTCGCCCTCTGGTCGTAGGCTTGTGCCAACGACCAGGCCGAGCTTTTCCTCGCTAGTCATCTGACCGAGGACGAGATCGGCGCGGGTATCGGGCGAAAGCGCGCGATTCATCCACGGGCGGTCTTCCGCCTCGGCCGCCATGGCGCAAAGGCTCGCTGCCATCAACGATAGCGCTGCGATCAGGGTGAAAAGCTGCTTGTGCGTCATCCCCTGCGCTGTGTTTTAGCGGTGTTGGGCGCTCCTGTGAAATCGATTTTCGCAATGCGCAAAATTCGCTTGAATCGGGGCCTTACGTTCGGCCCTTATGACGACAATCGAGCGAGGGGATTGGGAAATGCCGGAAAATCCATCGTCGGCGCCGCCGCATCGCGCGCTGGTGGCGCTGGTGGTGACGCTGTTCTTCATCTGGGGCTTTGCGACCGTGCTGGTCGACACGCTCGTGCCCAAGCTCAAGGCAAGCTTCTCGCTCAGCTATGCCGAAGTGATGCTCACCCAATTCTCGTTTTTCCTCGCCTATCTGGTCGTGTCGCTGCCGGCGGGCGCGCTCATCGCGCGTATCGGCTACATCCATGGCGCGATCGTCGGTCTCGTCTTGATGGCGGTGGGGTGCATGCTTTTTGCGCCGGCGGCATCGCTCGGCGTTTTCGGCGGCTTCCTGCTGGCCCTGTTCGTGATGGCGGCGGGCATCACGATCCTGCAGGTGGCGGCCAATCCCCTGATCGCGATCCTCGGCACGCGCGAAACCTCGCATAGCCGTCTCACCCTCGCGCAGGCCTTCAACTCTTTCGGCACCTTTGTCGGCCCCTTCGTCGGCGCGGCGTTTATCTTGGCCGCGAACCAGCCGCCACGGGGCGCGGCGCCGGCTTTGCTCGATGCCTATCGCCATGCCGAGGCGCAAGCGGTGCAAACGCCGTTTCTCGGCATCGCCATCGTGCTGATCGTGCTCGCCGCCAGCTTTTGGCTATTGCGCCGCGCTGCGGCGTCTTTTCCCGACAAGCCCGAGCGCTTGCAGGCCGCCTTGTCGCCGCTGAAGAAGCCGCGCCTCGCGCTGGGCGCGCTGTCGATTTTTCTTTACGTGGGCGCCGAGGTCTCGATCGGCAGTCTTCTCATCAATTATCTGATGCAGAGCAACACGCTCGGCGTCGATGCGGCGACCGGCGGTCGTCTCATCAGCCTCTATTGGGGCGGCGCAATGGTCGGGCGGTTTATCGGCTCGGCCGTGATGCGGAAGATTGCGGCGGGCAGCGTGCTCGCGGCCTGCGCGTTCGGTGCGGCGCTGCTCGCCGGCATTTCGGGGGTCACGGTGGGTATGGTCGCGGCGGTCGCCGTGCTCGCGGTCGGGCTCTGCAATTCGATCATGTTCCCGACCATCTTCGCGCTCGCGATCGAGAATCTCGGCGACGAGACGCCGCAAGGCTCGGGCATCCTTTGCCTCGCGATCGTCGGCGGTGCCATCGTGCCGGTCATCACCGGCTTTGCCGCAGATGCTTTTGGGCTCGCGACGTCGCTCTTCGTGCCGGCGCTCTGCTATCTCTGGATCGCGGCTTACGGCTTGCTGACGCGCTCGACCATCCTCGACCGCAACGCAGTAGCCGAGGCGGCATGAAGCGGCGTCCGCTCGGCTGTACCGGTCTGAGCGTCCCCGAAATCGGTTTCGGTTGCGGCCCGACCGCGGGACTGATGGTGCGTGGCGATGCCAAGACGCGGCGCGACGTGGTGGCGCGGGCGCTCGAACTCGGCATCGATTATTTCGACACGGCGCCGGCTTATGGTGCGACGCTTTCCGAGCAGAATCTGGGCGAGGCGTTACGTTCGCTCGGCGCGAAGCCGATCATCGCGACGAAGATCGTGCTCGAATTGAGCGATCTCAATGATATTCCCGGCGCGGTGACGCGCTCGGTCGAGGGGAGCATCGAACGGCTTGGCGTCAAACGCCTGGAACTGGTTCAGCTTCATAATCGCGTCGCGGCGGCGCGCGCGCCCAAAGCGGATATTGGCACAGGGGCGATGCTGACCGTCGACGACGTGCTCGCCGCGGATGGCGTCGTGCCGACGCTGGAAGGGCTGCAGGCGCGCGGCCTCGTCGCCCATATCGGCTGCTGCGCCTATGGCGGCGAGCCAGCCGCGGTCGCAAAGCTGATCGATAGCGGCGCTTTCTCGACCGTGCTGGTCTACTACAGTCTGGTGAATTCGAGCGCTTTCGATCCCTGTCCGCAGGGGCTGCGCGACTACGCTCAGCTCGGCGCGCGCGCTGTGGCGGCCGGCATGGGCGTGATCGCCCTGCGCGCCTTCGACGGCGGCGCGTTGATCAATAATCCGCAGCCGGCGCTGACCACGTTCGCCCAAGAGGCCGGAATGGATATTCCTTCACTGGCGCTGCGCTTCGTCCTCTCGAATGGGCTGGTCGCGACGACGCTGGTGGGATTTTCCGATCTTGCCCAAATCGAGGTCGCTTGTGCGGCCGCCGAGGCGGGCAAGCTGCCCACCGATATCCTTCGTCGTGCGCAAGCTTTGTATCGTTAAGTCGTTTGGCGATTGCCGGGCCGCAGCGCGCATCGCTATGCTCGAAGCCAATGGCAATCAATGCTGCGTAAGGGGTAGGGGAATTCAATGATTAGAAGCGAGAAACGTATCATGGTCACGCATGCCGGCACGCTGCCGCGCCCGGAGGAAGTGACCAAGCTCCTCTATGCGCATGCCGCCGGTGCGCCGGTCGACGCCAATATGCTCGCGGGCAAGGTGAAGGATGTCGTCGCCGACGTTGTCCGTCAGCAGGCGGAAATCGGCATCGACAGCGTCAATGACGGCGAGATCAGCAAGGCGAATTTCACCTTCTATATCCGCGAGCGTCTTTCCGGCATCGCCATGCGCGATGTCGAGCCGAGCAAGGCGCCACCGCGGCTCAATATCAGCGGCCGCGACGAGATCGAATTTCCCGATTATTTCGCCAAGGGTCTCGGCACGTTCTCTGACAGCAATCCCAATCGCCGCATCTTCTGCACCGGCAAGATCGACTATACTGGACAGAAGGCGCTGCAAGCCGATATCGCGAATTTTGCTGCGGCGGTGAAGAATGTCTCGGTTGCCGAGGCCTTCTTGCCGTCGATCACGCCCGGCACGATCGAGCATTGGCTGGTCAACGATCACTACAAGAACGAGGAGGAATTCCTCTTCGCCATCGCCGACGCGCTTCATGTTGAATACAAGGCGATCACCGATGCGGGCTTCTTGTTGCAGCTCGACAATCCCGACCTGCCCGATGGCTGGCAGATGTATCCGCAGATGTCGGTCGCCGATTATCGCAAATATGCCGGTTTGCGCGTCGCGGCGCTGAACCATGCGCTGCGCGACATTCCGCGCGAGAAGATCCGGCTCCATGTCTGCTGGGGCAGCGCCCATGGCCCGCATAAGCACGACATCCCGCTGAAGGACATTATCGATATCGTCCTCTCGGTGAAGGCGAGCTCCTACTCCATCGAGGCCTCGAACCCGGCGCATGAGCATGAATGGCGCGTGTTCGAGAATGTGAAGTTCCCGAAGGATGCTGTGCTGATCCCCGGCGTCATCGGTCACTGCACCGATCTCATCGAGAATCCGGCGCTCGTCGCCGAGCGCCTCGTGCGCTATGCGAAGCTCGTTGGCCGCGAGAATGTCATGGCCGGCACCGATTGCGGCGTCGGCTCGCGTGTCGGCAGTGGCTCGATCTGCTGGGGCAAGTTCAAGGCTATGATCGAGGGCGCGCGTCTCGCGACCAAGGAATTGTGGGGCTAGCAATGGCGAAGCGCCATCTCGATCGCTACGACTATATCGGGATGGCGATCGTCGTGTTCCTGATTGCGCTATGGATCGCGCATTTCGTCCTGCCCGATACGGGCCCTGCCGCACCGGTGTAAGCCATGAGCGATTCTCTGATCGACCGCTTCCGCCGTATCGACACTTGTGCGGTTTCCGACGCGCTCGACCGGCTCAGCCTGCCCAGCGCCGTCACCGGCATCGGCCCGCGCTCGGTGCGGCAACGCATCGCCGGCCGCGTCCGCACGGTGAAGCTCGAAGCCGCCAACGGTCGCACCGCCAAGCATCATCTCTGCACGACGGCGATCGAAGCCTCCGATGCGGGCGACGTCATTGTCATCGAGCAAAAAAGCGGCATCGATGCCGCCGGCTGGGGCGGCATCCTCTCGATCGGCGCTAAGACGAAAGGCGTCTCCGGCGTGATAGTCGAAGGCCCGGCGCGCGATATCGACGAGGCGACCGAGCTCGGCTTCCCGGTCTATGCCCGCTCGGTCACGGCGCGGACCGCGCGTGGTCGCATCATCGAGGTCTCGACCGGCCAGCCGGTCACGATCGGCGATGTCACGGTCGCGGATGGCGATTATGTGTTGGCGGATGGCAGCGCGGTCACTTTCATTCCGGCGGCGCAGCTCGAGCGGGTTGTCGGCGAGGCCGAGAAGATCGCGGCGCGCGAAGGGCTGATGGCCAAGGCGGCACGCGAAGGCAAGCCGATGAGCCAAGTCATGGGCGCCGATTACGAGCAGATGCTCAAGGGGTAGCTGTCAGCTCTCAGCCGTCAGCTTTCAGCCGATCGAGGACTATCCATTTGCTTTCCGTCATGGGGCGGGAACGGTAAACTGCGCGCGAGCTGACGGCTAATAGCTGACAGCTGAGAGCTCTAGGGAGCAGGGAAATGCTGACCAAGGAACAGAATGAACTCGTGACGCGCGCCGGGCCGGGCACGCCGCTCGGCAAGCTGTTCCGCCGCTATTGGCAGCCGGTCGCGATGCTCTCCGACATTCCCGACGATGCGCCGCTCGAAGTGAAGGCGCTGCACGAAACTTTCGTTTTGTTCAAGGACGATCAGGGCCGCGTCGGCCTCCTCGATCTCCATTGCCCGCATCGCGGCGCCGATCTCTCCTACGGCCGGATCGAGGACGGCGGACTACGCTGCGTTTATCATGGCTGGGTCTTCGATGTGAATGGCCAGTGCCTGCAGCAGCCAGCCGAGCCTCCGGGCAAGGATTTCTGCCGCATGATCAAGCACAAATCCTATCCCGTGCAGGTGCGCGGCGGCATGGTTTTCGCCTATCTGGGCGAGGGCGAGCCGCCGGCTTTCCCGGAATGGGAATGCCTGCAAGTGCCCGACAATCACCGCTTCGTCGTGCGCTCGCGCGAGCGCTGCAACTGGCTGCAGGGGCTCGAAGGCGATATCGATCCCTATCACCTCAGTTATCTGCATCTCGCTTTGCCCGGCGCGCGCAAGAATATGCGCGAGGGAAATGCCGGCCCGACCTACGAATTCTTCCGCTACGGCACGCCGCGCATGGAGATCGAGCGCACCGATTACGGCGTGCGCGTTTATGC
>DATMZZ010000263.1:0-10661 GCA_035573175.1 Allostellaceae bacterium | reverse complement strand
CGCGCCATGTTCTCGCGGCTGCGACGGAGTTCGAGCTCGGCCTTGCGGCGCTCGGTGATGTCCTGCAGCGTCGCCACAAGGCGTAGCGGATTGCCGTCCCGGTCGCGTACCAGTTCGCATTCGCGATGAAGGATACGCTCGGCGCCGTCGGGACGGATGATACGGAAGTCGATCGCCGGTATGGTGGTGCCGTGCGCCGCGAGATTGCGTACCTGGTCGAATATATCGCGATCCTCGGGGTGAACGAGGTGGCGCAGGAAAGCAACATCGACGCGCGGATCGTTGCGTTCGACACCGTGGATACGATAAAGCTCGTCCGACCATTCCCATTTGCCGGTGACGAGATCGCGCTCGAAGCTGCCGATGCCGGCGATGCGTTGGGAATGTGCGAGGTTCTCGCGGCTGCGGCGCAGCTCGAGCTCATTGCGCTTGCGCTCGGTGATATCTTGCACCGTGCCGAACATGCGTATGGCCTTGCCATGCTCGTCGAATAGCACGCCGTATTCGCGATGCAGGATGCGCTCTTCGCCATCGGGCCGGGTAATGCGAAAATCGAGGGCGCTGTCGCTTGAGTTCTTCAACGCCGCATCGCGGCCTTGCAGGAACGCCTTGCGATCGGCGGGATGCACCATCGCGGCGAGCGTTTCGGCAGTGGGCTGTTCGAACCTGGCGTCGATGCCCCAGACACGCAGGAATTCCTCGGACCATTCGGTGTGGCCGCTCGCGATGTCGCGGCTGAAGCTGCCGATACCGGCAACTCTTTGGGCGCGCGCCAGATCTTCCTGACTACGGCGCAGTTCGGTCTCGATCGCTTTGCTCTTGGTGATGTCCTGCACTGTACCGAATAGCCGGATCGCTTTGCCGTTCTCGTCGCGAAGGACACCGTATTCGCGATGCAGCACGCGGACCTCGCCGTCGGGCCGCGTGATACGGAAATCGATCGGCGTGAGCGGTTCGTTGCCCAGCGCCGCTTCGCGGCCGGTGAGGAATTTCTCGCGATCCTCGGGATGGACGAGCGTCGCCAGATGGTTGGGCGTATGGTCGGGTGGCCGGTTCGTGAGGCCCCAGATCTTGAGGAATTCTTCCGACCACTCGCCTCGGCCGGTCACGAGATCACGGTCGAAACTGCCGATAGCCGCGATCCGCTGGGCGCGCGCAAGATTCTCTTGGCTGCGACGCAGTGCCATCTCCGCGCGCTTGCGCTCGGTGATGTCCTGAACGATGCCGAAAAGCCGCGTCGGCCGGCCGTTGGGCGCAAAATCGGCGCTGTATTCGTGGTGGACGACACGCTCCTCGCCATTTGGCCGGATGATCCGGAATTCGGCGCCCGCCAGCGGCTTGCCGGACAGGATCGCGACGCGGCTGGCGATGAAATCGTCGCGGTCCTGCGGATGCACGCGATCGACCAGCATCGCCGTCGTGGGATAAGTCTCTTCCGGGGTAAAGCCCCAAATGCGCAGGAATTCGTCCGAGCATTCGAGCGCGCCCGTGCACAGATCGCGCTCGAAGCTGCCAAGCGCTGCCATGCGTTGAGCGCGCGCGAGATTCTTACGGCTGCGCCGCAAAGCGAGATCGTTCGATTCGCGGATCGTGACATCGCGGATGACCGAGATCAGCTTCCAGCCATCGGGCGCGCGATAGCGGCAGGTGCTGATCTCCACCGGCACCAAGGAGCCGTCCTTGCGACGGGTCGTACGCTGGAGAATGCGAATGGCCGCTTCGTCGCCGTCGGTGACGACCTGCCGCGCGGATTTCTCATCCTCCGCCTTCACGCCATCGACCATGAGTGCGCCCAGATCGAGGCCGTTCATCTCGCCGGGCGCATAACCGTAGATGCGCTCGGCGGTGGGGTTGGCGAATTCGATCTGCAGCGAGTCATTGATGATCGCGACAGCATCGGGCAATGCCGTCATCAGGTGGCGCTGGCGCACTTCAGCTTCGCTGACCTTCGTCAGCAAATCGTCATTGCGGAGGATTTGACGGCGCAGATAAGCAAGGAGCGCCAGCGTGACCATCAGACCGATCAGCGTGGCGCCGCCGATCCCGAGGAATTCCCGGCGCCATGGCGCAAGCGCGGCCGACGCATCCCAGCCGGCCGCGATGACGAAAGGCGCGTTCTTGCCGCCGACTCCCGCGATGAACCGCTCGACCCCGATCATCGTCACGAAGCGCGCAAAGCTGCCACTCGGCGGACCGTCGCGGAAGGTTTGGAACATCGGCCGTTTGGAAAAATCCATGGTGACATCGGCGTCACCGAGATGAATCGGCGGCGTGCGCACGACCACATGGCCGTTGCGATTAAAGGCGGTGATGCTGGTGCCAAGCGGCATCTGCAAGGAGCTGAAAATTCGCTGCAGATAGCCTGCATCGACGAAGACAGCAGCGATACCGACGAAATTGCCGTTCGCATCGGTCAACCGCCGGCTCATGACGATTTCAGGAATGCCGGTGATCGGATCGGCGAGCAGATCGCTGACCTGCATCTCGCCCGTCTGGGCATCGACCTGGCGGCGGAAGAAACCGTAATGGGCGATCGCTTCCTTGACCGACGTCTCGGAAGCCGCCGAGTTCAGGATAGGCGCGCCTTTCTTGTCATAAACCGCAATGCGATTGATGGCGACGCTGATATTGTCGCGATAGGTGATCGTTTGATGCAGCGCTTCCGCGGCGAATTTATCCTTCGTCGTGTTCTGCAACATCGTCTGAATGTTGCGTAGCGCTGCGTCGGCATTGCGCGCGATCGCGCTTGTCGATTGCGCCATCGCATGGGCGGGAATTTCGAGACGGTTGCGGATCGCGGTTACCTCGCTCTGGTAGAGCGAGGTAATGAAATAGCCGGAGACGAGCGGCGCCGCGATCAAGAGCACCGTGCCGATGAGGACGATGAGCTGATCGGGTCGCAGCGAGAGCGCGGGACGACGGCCGCGAACGGGCGAGAGGCTGACGCCGACCGGCTCGGTAGGCGAAGTCATCGCGTCATCCTTTGATAGCGGGTTTGTAGAGATCAAGCAGGCTGAACTGGACGACACCACGCGGCTGATCGACTATCGCCGCGACCGCATCGCCATCGACATGCGAGAAACCGGCACCCAGCGCTGCGGCGGCAAGGCTAAGGCTGCTGATGCCGCGCAGATAGGTCGCGACACCGGCCTTGGCCGCGCCCTTGCCGAAACGCGCCATTTGCTGCATCAGCGCCAATTCGGAGCCGCTCTGCTCGCTGAGATCGCAGCCAGCGGCAGCAATGCGCGCGGCCGCGAATTGACTGAAATCGGTGATGTCGGGGCGCAGCTGCGCGATGACCGCACGGGCATGCGCGCGCAAGGGCGAGCTGATCTCGATCAGTCGCGCTTCGGGTACACCGTCCGGAACGCTGACGAGCTCGATCACCAGCAGCGAAGCGGCTTCGGGGCTAAGGCGCGTCCGCAATATCTCGATATAGCGGCGGCGATGCGCGGCCGCGCACAGCGTTTCGAAGCGAATCGGCACGGTGATAAGGAGACGGCGCTTCTCGCGCACGAGACCTTCGACCACGCCGATGGCATGCGTGAGGGTGGTGAAATCGAGCTTCTCGAGCGCCGGCGCGTCATCTTGCAGGACGGTCGCTGCCTGTGCGCGCCGCGTGCTGCCGGGTACTTCCGGCAGCATCGGCACACAAAGATACGCGGCGATGATGCCGCGTCCCGGATCCCAGCTCGGCCGGTAGCAATAGCTGAGCTCAGCCAGGGGTTCGCTAACCTTGGCCAGCGGCGGTGCGGGCGATAAAGGTTCGGCGGTACCGGCCACGGGAGACGACGGCACAACACCGATCGGCGGCGGAACGGTCGATGCGTCGGCATCATTGGCTTCCTGGCCGATGGCGAGCGCCACCAGCTCCTCGAAGCCCGGCACGTTCGAGAATGTCACGGTGCCGTCGGCCTGGACCTCGACATGGCGAATGTCGGTGAGATCCGGCGTTTCGTCGCCGAGCAGCTTCTTGGTGATCTCGTCGCCGATCAGCTTGCATTTGACCTGCGCGTGATGGAAGTCGAGCGTCGCGAAGACGAGGATGTAGCCTTCATCTTTCCAGCGCGCATAGATGTCGCCGCCGATGAGGTAACGCTCGATCGCGTTGCGCGCGATGCGATCCGCGTTGACGGCGTAATGCGGCCATTGGCTGCCGAGGCGATCGCGGATGCGCGCGATGCTGATCAGATTGACCTGGCCGGTTTTGACCGAAGGATCGCGCCCTGCCGGCACGAGAATGCGAATCCGGTCATAGAGCAGCTCTGCTGAAACGGCGCGCGTCGCTGTCGCCGGCGGCGCCGGAGCGCGCTGGCGGTCGCTCTCTGGATCGATCAGATCCGCGAGGTTGCGCCGCAATTTGTGCAGAAGCGCCATCGCCGGCCGGCCGCCCTGCGATCAGGCGGCGAGGCAGTTCTTGACGACGTCGAGGAAATGGTCGGGATCGAGCGGCTTGGCGACGATATCCGACGCGCCGAGTTGACGCGCGATCTTGAGGAAATCGGTATTGCCGATGCGGCCGCCGCCGGAGATCGCGATGATCTTCGCATCGGGAACCTCGCCGCGGATATCGCGGATCGTCTCGATGCCTTCTTTCTCCGGCATGATGATGTCGGTGACGACGAGGTCGGGCTTCTCACTGCGGAACACGAAAAGGCCGCGGCGTCCATCTTCGGCGCTGATCACCTCGTAGCCTTCGCTTTCGAGGATCTGCACGATGGTGTTGCGGACGACCATGTTGTCGTCGATGACGAGAATTTTCTTCATGGTGCGCCTACTTTCGCATGCGATATGCGGTCGGCGCGTACCAAGATGCGCGCAGGCAAGCGACCGCGGTGACCAATGGGTCACCGCCGCTATCTTGGTCGGAAAATACTTAAGGCGTTCTTAGCGTTGACCGCTTTGAACCCTACATTGAGGGCTAGAGGACAGAACTAACCCACTCAACCAATTTACTTTTCGGCAAAGCCCCGATCTTGGTCGCAGCGACCTGGCCGTTCTTGAACAGCATGAGGGTCGGGATGCCGTGGACGCCGTATTTGGTCGGGGTCTGCGGGTTCTCGTCGATATTGATCTTGGCGACCGTGAGCTTGTCCTTCATCGAGGCCGCGATCTCTTCGAGATAGGGGCCGATCTGCTTGCAGGGGCCGCACCATTCTGCCCAGAAATCCACCAGCACCGGACCCGAGGCGCGCAGCACATCGGCGTCGAAAGAGGCGTCGGTAATCTTGGTGGTCGACATCACATTCTCCTGCAGCGGACGATGAACCGAGCTTAGGCAAGCAAGACGGCGCCCGCAACCATGCCGCCCGTCCCATATAGTTAAGAATCCATTATTGATTTTCCATAGAAAAGCCGGGTTTCGCCCATAGTAAGGACGAGGATCAGCAATACGGTCCTTGCATTGGATGCTCGTTGAAGAAATGCGTTCGATGCTTCCTTATCGCTTTTATTATCTGAACGAACGCGATCACATCATCGATGCTGAATGGATCGTCTGCGCGGGAGACACGGCGGCGATGACGCGCGCCGCGTCAAAGTTGTTGGCGCGACGCGATAGCCATGGCATCGAGATCTGGCAGGGCAAGCGGCGCGTCGATGCGGTCGCCAAACCCTCTGCCGTAAAGCCCTCGGCGCGCGAAGCCGCTTAGCTTCGCGTAAGCTTTTCTGGCGGGACCGGCATCAGCAGCGGCCCGTCGGTCCAGAGCAGCGCGCAGCGAATTTTCTTATCCGGAAACACCGCGGCGATTGCCGCGCGATAAGCCGCGAGCTGCTCGAAATAGAGCGCCGGCACGGCTTCGAGATCGACCGGCACCGGGCGGATCGTCTTGTAGTCGACGATCAGGACGGAGTTGCCCTCGACCACCAGCCGGTCGATCTGGCCCGAGAGAGCGCGCCCGCCGATTAGGCCGACCACTGGCACTTCGGCGACCGAGCCCGGACCGAACAGCGGCGCGAATTCCGGATGGTTCAGCACGGCCATCGTCTCATCGAGGATCGCCTGCTGATCGGCAGCGCTAAGACCGTGCACCGAGAGCGCGAGGAAGCGCTGTGCCGCGGCCGCGCGCCATAGCGGCTCGACCGAGGGCAGGCTTTGCAGCAAGCGATGCACCAGCCGCCCGCGCAAGAAGGCCGCGCCGCGATCATTGCCGAGTGGCGAGCGCGCCGGCGGCTCTTGCCCTTGCGGCTGCGAGGGAGCGAGAGGCTTCGGCGGCGTCGGCTCGGGCGGCGGCGGACGCCAGCACCAATCGGGCAACAGCGGCGATGCCGCCTGCTGCGGCGCGGCGCGCTTCGCTCTTTGCGGCTTGCCGCTCTGCTCGTGACGCAAGCGCAGCCCTTCACCATCCCATGCCGCGACGCCGGAGAATTTCTCGCCTGCGAAATCGAACGGCACTGCGCCGGCGGCGCGCAGTCCGGCCGCGACGAGCGCATGCCAATTGCCGCCGGACGGCGAGCGCTTGGTTTGCCAGCCGCAGATGTAGAGCCGATCCGCGGCGCGCGTCATCGCGACATAGAGCAAGCGGCGATATTCCTGATCGCGTTTGCGCTTCGCCGCATCAAGGGCAGCTTGGGCGGCGCGCGGCGGCGCCTCGCGCGCGACCATCCACAGCGGCAGCGCCTCCGCGTTGCGCGTATTCCCGTGCCAAAGGATCGGCGCCGTCTTCGTCGGCATCTGCAACGTGTCCGGCAGAAAAATGATCGGCGCCTCGAGGCCTTTCGCGCCATGCACGGTGAGGATGCGCACTTCGTCGCGCGCGCCTTGATCGAGATCGCGCTTGATCTCGGCCGCGCCCTCGGCGAGCCAATGCAAGAAGCCTTGCAGCGAGACGCCATGCGAGCGTTCATAGGCAAGCGCCGCCGCCAGCAGTTCATCGAGCGGATCGGACGCCTCCGGCCCAAGCCGGCCGAGGATCGCTTTGCGCCCGCCGCGTGCGCTCAGCACTTCGGCGAACAGCTCGTAAGGTGGCACGAAATCGACGCGCGCGAGCAGCGCGCTCAACTCGTCGAAAGCGTGGGCGAAACTTGGCAACTCCTCGCGATGCTCGCGCAGCGAAGCCCAGAGACTGCCCGGCCGCTTCCAGGCGAGGATGTACAGCTCGTCCTCGGATAAGCCGAAGAGCGGGCCTTTCAGCACGCTCGCCAGGGTCAGATCGTCTTCCGGCAATAGCAGGAATTGCGCCAGCGCCATCATGTCCTCGACCGCGAGCTGCTCGGTCAGGATCATGCGATCGACGCCGGCGACAGGTACGCGAAGCTTTTTCAGATGGCGCACCAGCTCGCCGACGAAAGGCCCGCGGCGGCGCACCAGCACCATGACATCGCTCGGCCGGATCGGCCGGTCATGTGCTTCGAGCCGCTCGCCGCGATCGAGCCAATCCTTGATGCGCGCGGCGATCGCTTGCGCCAATCGCACGCGCGGCTCGCTCGCGCCGCGCTGTTTGAGCGGCGGCTCCCAGGGCGCGGGCGGCACCGGCTTTTCCGGCTCGATCGGCGGCCAGAGCTCGACAAGGCCGGCATCGCCTTGCCGCTTGGCGATATGGCGAATGATTTGCCCGTCGAGCGCGACCCCGTCATTCGCCGGCTCGCCGGCGAAGACTGAATCAACCGCGCTCAGCACCGCCGCAACCGAGCGGAACGAGACATGCAGCGGCACGCGCCGCCACCACTCGCCCGCCGCGCGCTCGAAATGCGCGCGCATCGCCATGAATTTCGCCGGATCGGCGCGCTGGAAGCTGTAGATCGATTGCTTGGCGTCGCCGACAGCGAAGATCGTGCGCGCGCCATCGCGCGTGCCTTCGCCGGCGAAGAATTCCTCGGCGATGAGCTGCACGATCTCCCATTGCTCGGGATTCGTATCCTGCGCTTCATCGACCAAGATGTGATCGAGCCCGCCATCGAGTTTGAACAGCACCCAAGGCGCGATACCGGGCCGGCGCAAGAGATCGCGCGTCTTCAGGACCAGATCGTCGTAATCGAGCAGCGCGCGGCTGGCCTTGTAGCGCTCATATTCCTCGAGCATCGCGGCGCCGAGCCGTGCGATCGCCGCGGTGGCAGCGTAGATCTCGGCGGCGCAACGGCGTTTACGGATTTCCTGCAGCCGCTCAGCCTCGGCTTCGACGCAGGCTTGAACCGCCGGTTGCTCGCGCCCGAGCGAGACGGTGACGGGGCGCGAAAACCGTGGCCCTGCGCCGTCGGCGGTGAAGAAAGCGCAGAGGTAATCATCGAAAGCAGCGTGCCGCATCTCCGGCGCGGCAAGCCAACCGGCGATGATGGTGCCGCGCTCCTGATCGGTCTTGGCTTTGCTCGCGATCATCGCCCGGCACGCGACCAGCAGGCCTGCTTCATCGCAAGCATTTTGCGCGCAGGCTTCGGCCAGAATGCCCTCGAGGGTTTCGCCTTCGCGCAGATCGAGCAGGCGGCGCAATGTGCCGGTGAAATCGTCGAAGCCCCCGGCGAGACCTTCAAAAAGCCGCGCGCGCTCTTGCGCCAGCGCACCCAAAAGCTCGGTGAAGCGCTCCTCATGTGTGCGCTGCACGGCTTCGACGAGCGCTTGCGCCAGCAGCGAGGTGCGCTCTTCGCGGGCGCGCGACAGCACCGCTTCGCGCGCGGCGGTCAACGCCTCGGCACTGGAGCGCTCATCCATCACCTCGAAATGCGGTGCGACGCCCACTTCGAGCGGGAAGCGTCGCAGCAGCGATTGGCAGAAAGCGTGGATCGTCGCGATGGTGATGCCGCCCGGCGCATCGAGCACGCGGGCAAAAAGCTGGCGCGCATAATCGAGTTGATCGGCGTCGGGCATCGCGTCGAGCAGCGGCACCAGCTCTTCCGCCAAGGCACCGTCGTCGCTCGTTGCCCAGCGCGACAGCGTTTCGTTGATGCGGTTGGCCATTTCGGCGGCCGCCGCTTTGGTGAAAGTGAGACAAAGGATGCGCGACGGCGCGGTCTTGGCGAGGAGCAGCGACAGCACACGGCGCGTCAGCACCGTGGTCTTGCCGGTGCCGGCGGAGGCTTCGACCCAGACCGAGGCTTCGCGCTCATAAGCGCGGCGCTGCTGCCGCCCCGGATCGTCGGCGAGAGTGCCCTCTATCAAAGGATTGGGCGTGGTGTCGCTCATTCCTCTTCCTCTTCGCCCGCGAGCCATTCCTTCTGCCGCTCGAGATGGGCGTAGTCGGAATAGCGCGGCGCCTTCTCGGGCCGCGGCACAGCGAAATAAGGTGTCAGCGGATCATCGAAAGCGGCGATCAGCGCGCGCATGCCAGCCACCGTGCGCTCGATCGTCTCGCGCAGCTCGGCGGGATCATCGACGCGGCGCATCACCTTGCCGGCGGGATCGCCGCCGCCGAGCTTCCAATAGGCGAGTTCCGCGACGCTCGTCTTGCCGAGCGAGATAATGCCGCCTTGCTCGATCATCGCGGCTTCGAGCGCGAGTTGGGGCGTGATGCCTTCGGCGAGATCGCCCGCTTCCGGCACCGAGCCGGTCTTGTAATCGATGATCGCGATCTTGCCGTCGCGGCGGCGCTCGATGCGGTCGGCACGACCGACGATCTCGAACGGCCCGGCCGCGGCATCGACGATCATGCGGCCGTCGATCTCGGCGAGGATGTCTTCGAGCGAAGGCCGGCGCTCGGCCTCCATCGCCGCGATCCATTCGGCGATACGCTGGTATCGCGGCCACCAGAAGGCCCAGACACCCGGCCGGTCGAGCAGCGGCGCGAAGCTTAGCCGACCGAGCGCCAGCAGCCGCTCGAGCGCGTCGTGCGGCAATTGTTTGGGATAGGCCTGAAGGAAATTGCCGAGCGCCTCGTGGATGATGATGCCGCGATCGGCAGCGCCGGGATCGGCGTCGAGCGGATCGAGCGCGCGAAGGCGCAGCACATGCTTGGCATAGATCGTGTAAGGATCGCGGCGCCAGGTTTCGATCTCGGTGATCGAGAGCTTGCGTGGCCGCGCGGCGAGCGGCGGCTTCGGCTCGGGCGGCGGCATCGGCAGCGGATCGCCCGCCGGCGCGTCGAGCTTTTCATGCCAGCCGAGCGGCGCGATATCGGCGCCGAGCGTGTTCTCGATCTTCGCCGCCTGCAGCACCGTGTCGAGCCGCAGCAGCCAGCGCGAAGCGACGGTCGGCGTGCCTTCGACCCGCGCCGCGCGCGTCATCACCACATCGCGCGCGCCGACCGCGAGGGCGAAATCATGCGCCGCGGCACCGATGCGGCGCTCGGGCGGCGGCAGGCCGAAGCTTTGCCGCATCGGCCGCGACAGCCACGGATCGCTGGCGATCTGCGCCGGCCAGCTCCCTTCATTGAGGCCGCCGAGGACGATGAGATCGGCCTGTTGCAAGCGCGCTTCGAGCAAGCCCCAGATGAAGAGCCGTGGATGACGGCCGTAAGGCGGCCGCACCACCGGTCCAGACAACAGCGATTCGAACAGCGCCGGATATTCGCTGCCGCGGAAGCGCGGGAAGCCTTCGGCTTCCTGCAGCAACTCATTGAGGAACAGCGCCGCGGCCTCGCCCGCCGGCTCGCGCCAGAGCCGCGCCGCGCCTTGCTCCTCATCGCTCGCGGCGAGGCTTTCGCAGCAGGCAATATGCGCCGCGACCAAGGTCTTGAGATCGGTCTCCTTGCTCGCCAGCGCCTGCATCAGCGGTGCGCTCGCCGCCGCGATGC
>DATMZZ010000262.1:0-2912 GCA_035573175.1 Allostellaceae bacterium | reverse complement strand
CCGCCGCCCGAGCGACTGTTCGGATCAACCAACCAAGCGACCGGGCCCCTGCCGGCCTCGCGCTCTTAAAAAAGCAGGGGTCCAACGGGCTCCGGCCACTTGTGCGCACGCTACAGCGTGGCAAGCGCCTACATACAGGGGCCCATTCATCTACGCACTCTTATTCTCGTCATTGCGAGCGCTGAAAGCGCGAAGCAATCCAGAGCGTCATTGTGATCCTGGATTGCTTCGCTTCGCTCGCAATGACGCTGCTATATCGAACACGCCGCCCCTAATCGCCGCACGGCGCCGGGACCGGTGAGCGATTTCACCGCGGTCTCGATATCCGCGATCCGCGCTTCGTCGAAGCGCGCGCCGGCGTTGTCGCGGAATTTCTTGAGGATATCGAAATCGCGCAACGGCCGTTCGGCGCTGCCGCGATTGTAAGGCTCGATCTTCTCCAGTACGCGGCCTTCGTTGAGCTCGGCGATCACCCAGCCTTTGAACTGGTTGGGCTTGGCGCTGCGATCGACTTCGTACTCGATCTTGGCCGCGAGCGCGCGGATTTCACCGCGTGTCGCCGCATCGCCGCGATAAGAGGTGCCATCGAGCCGGCCGGTCACCAGTGCCTCAGCCAGCGAATAAGGCAGCGAGCCGCGACCCTGCCAATCGTTCTGCGGCGCGATCTTCTGCTCGCGCGGCTCGCACACGATGCCGATCATATGCTCGGCGATCGGGCAGCGGATGCGCGCGACATCGCTCGCGCGCAGCCCTTCGGCGCGCAGCGCGAGGATCGCGTCGATGAAGGAATGCAGCACATGCGCGCAAGGATATGGCTTCAGCGAGATCGTCTCGCATTCCCAACGCTTACCGAGACCATGGAGCGCGGCGGCGAAATCGAAAGCGTAGCCCGGCTCCTGCACATGCGCCTGGAACAGCCCGCCCGGCCCCTCGAAGACCTGGAGCGGCCCGGTATGGCCGGAGCGCGCCAGTAGCGTAGCGGTGATGCCGGATTGCGCCGCCCAGCCCGCATGGAGATTGGGCGATTCCGCGCCCTCGCGCATGCCGGCGCCGATGCCGGCGGCGAAGCTGCCGACGATGCCGACCGCCTGCGCGGTCTTGGCCGGATCGAGCTTCAGCAGCCGGCAGGCGGCATAGGCCGCGCCCACCGCGCCGAAAATCCCGGTCGGATGCCAGCCGCGCTTGTGGAACTGCAGCGGCGCGGCAAGGCCGATACGGCAGGCGAGCTCGCTGCCGGCGATGATCGCCGCCAGGAAATCCTCGCCCGAGGCATCGAGCTCCTCGCCCAGCGCCAGGCAGGCAGAGAGCAGGCTGGCCGTAACATGGACGATGGTCGCGTTATGTGTGTCGTCGAAGGATTGGGCCGAGGCCATCGCGCCATTGGCGAGCGCCGCGGCCGGGGCCGAAATCGTGCCGGCGAAACCGAGGATATGGGCGCAGCCCTGCCCGCCCAAAGCGAGGGTCCCAGCGCGCATGCGCTGGCCGTAATCCAGCGGCGAGACGGCGAGCGCGACGCCCAGCGTATCGAGGATGCGCCAGCGCTCGTCCGCGACCACCTCGGCCGGGACGGCGGCGAAATCGAGTTCGGCGCTCCAGGCGGCGGCTTGCTCGCTGACACTCGGCATGGCTCCTCCCCGTTTTCCCCTTAGCAACCTACCACATCCCATTTGCGCCGCGGCCGCCAGCCCGTCTATCCTCCCGACGAAAAGCCGCTGCGGATACGCAGCTTAGGGAGAGAGACGCAGCATGAGCGCGACCGGTAGCTCGACCACCCCCGACCATATCCGCAAGGCCTGGAACGAGGCTCATGTCTCGCCGCTCTGGGAGCAGCTCGAAGCGCATTCGACCGAGGTGAAGCGCGACCGCGCCTATATCTGGACATGGGAGAAAATGCGTCCGCTGATCGAGGACGCGCTCAGCCTCAAAGACATGGCGGCGATCCAGCGCCGCGTGCTGACCTTCACTAATCCCAATCTGCGCCATCCCGGCATGGGTGCGACGCCGACCCTGACCGCGGCGCTGCAGATCCTGAAGCCCGGCGAAGTCGCGCGGCCGCATCGCCATTCGCCGAGCGCGCTGCGCTTCGTCCTCGAAGGCGAAGGCGCTTATACCATCGTCGACGGCAAGGAATGTCTGATGAATGAGGGCGACCTCGTCATCACGCCGGGCTGGACCTGGCATGCGCATGAGCATCGCGGCAGCCGTCCGATCATCTGGCTCGACTCGCTCGACGTGCCGCTGCATCGCTATTTCGGCACCGACGGCTTCGAGCCCGGCCCGCCGCCGAACGACATGCCTGCAACGACGCCCGATGACGCCCTCGCCGTCTCGAGCATCGTGCCCGATGGCATCGCGGCCAATCCGAATTTCTCGCCGCTCTTCCGCTACCCGTTGGAGCAGGCGCTCGCCGCGCTGAAGACCGCGCCGGTGGCGAAGGACGGGCTGAAGCGCGTTCGCTACGTCAATCCGATGAATGGCGGCCCGTGCATGTCGCTCATCGATTGCTACATGCTCGAGATCAGCGAAGGCGAGACCGTGCCGGTGAAGAGCTCGCAGAGCATGGTCTGCGCCGTGGTCGAAGGCACCGGCACGACGCAAGCCGGCGATGACAGCTTCTCCTGGGCGCCGAAAGATGTGTTCACGCTGCCGACCGGCGCGGTGATCCGCCATCGCGCCAAGGGCACGGCCCGCATCTTCGCGGTGAGCGATCGCGAGATACTGCGCCGCCTCGATTTGCTCGAGGAAAGCACCGGCGCGACCGCATAATTTCGTTCTTTCACAATCGTAGGGTGTCATGGCGACCAAGGCCGAGCACATCCCGGTCCTGATCGTCGGTGCCGGGCCCATCGGTCTCGCCCTCGCTGCCGATCTCGGCACGCGCGGGATCGAGACTCTTGTCATCGAACGCAGCG
>DATMZZ010000261.1:0-2201 GCA_035573175.1 Allostellaceae bacterium | reverse complement strand
GCGCAAGGAAGTCGTGCTGGCGGAGAACGCGAGCTGGCTCTTCCGCGTTTCGCCTTACCTCATCTTCGCCGGCACCTGGGTCGCCGCTGCGCTGGTGCCGACCTTCGCCACCGGGCTGATCTTCAGCTGGTCTGCCGATCTCATCGCGATCGTCGCGCTGCTCGGCAGCGCCCGCTTCTTCCTCGCCCTTGCCGGCATGGATGTCGGCACCAGCTTCGGCGGCATCGGGTCGAGCCGCGAGGTGATGATAGCGTCGCTGGCGGAGCCGGCGATGATCACCATCGTCTTCACGCTGGCGCTGATTGCTGGCTCGACGCAGCTCTCGACCATGGCCGGCTTCATGGATTCGCCGGCAGCGGGGTTGCGCGTCTCTCTGGGACTGGCGCTCATCGCCCTGGTCATCGTCGCGATCGCCGAGAACGCGCGCATCCCGGTCGACAATCCCGCAACGCATCTCGAGCTAACTATGGTGCACGAAGCAATGGTTCTCGAATATTCCGGGCGCCATCTCGCATTGATCGAGCTCGCCGGCGCGCTCAAGCTGCTGCTCTATGTTTCGCTCATCGTCTGCGTCTTCGTCCCGTGGGGGCTGGCGCGGCCCGGCGTGGACGTGATGCCAGAGCTCGTCGGCGTGGCCGCATACGTTGCTAAGCTCGCCGCCGGCGGAATCCTCCTGGCGATATTCGAGACCGCCATCGCCAAGATGCGCGTCTTCCGCGTGCCGGAGTTCCTGGGCGCGGCTTTGATGCTCGGCTTGCTCGCTGTGCTCCTCCGCTTCGTATCGAGCAGCTTCTGATGGACCGCTTCTATTTCGATATCGCCGATCTGCTTGCCGGCTCTCTCGTCCTCGTCAGTTTCATGCTGCTCTACCAGGATCGGCTCTCTGCGCTGCTCAATGTCTATGCCCTCCATGCCCTGGTCTTGGCGCTATCGGTCGGCTGGCAAGCCCTCATCCAGGATGCGCCGCATCTCTATGTGACGGCGGCGATCACGCTGGGCTTCAAGGCCATTCTCATTCCCGTGGCATTGCGACGAATCGTGGAGCGCCTGGGCATACATCGCGAAATCGAGACGGTAGGCGGGACCGGCCGTACCATGCTGGCGGGCATGGCGCTCGTCGCGCTGTCGATGGCGGTGATGTTGCGGGTAACCGGCGGCGCCACACCGATCGCGCGCGAGGATCTCGCCTTTGCGCTCGCGATCGTGCTGCTCGGCCTCTTGATCATGGTGACGCGACGCAACGCCGTAAGCCAAGTGGTGGGCTTCATGTCGCTCGAGAATGGATTGGTGCTTGCCGCGACCGGCGCCAAAGGTATGCCGCTCGTGGTGGAGATCAGCGTCGCCTTCTCGATCCTGATCGCCTTCATCGTCATCGGCATCTTTCTATTCCGAATTCGCGAGCGCTTCGACACGGTCGACGTGCAGGCGCTCGACCCGTTCCGGGGAGAGCGGCAATGAGCGGCGGGCATTTCGATCCGGTAACCGCGGTGCTGCTGATACCGCTTGGCGCGGCGGCCGTGCTCGCCATCCTGCCTGGCTATTGGCTTGCCGCGCGCATCAACGTTATGGCGACATTTCTGAGCCTCGTCGCCGCACTGTCGCTGCTGTTCCGCGCGCACGATGCGCCGGGCGATTACCTGATCGTCGACGATCTCAACGTGGTGTTCATCGCCCTCAACACTTTCGTCGGCTTCACCACCAGCGTCTTCAGCGCGAGTTACGTCGCGCACGAGCTCGAGACAGGCCGGCTGACGCCCGCTCACCTGCGCTTCTACCATGCCATGTACCAGGTGCTGATGTTCGCCATGAACTTGGCGCTGGTGGCCAACAATATCGGGCTCATGTGGGTCGCGATCGAGACTGCCACGCTGACCACCGTGATGATGGTCGGGATCTATCGCACGCACGAAGCCCTGGAAGCGGCGTGGAAGTATTTCATTCTCGGCAGCGTCGGCATCGCCTTGGCGCTTTTCGGCACTATCCTCGTCTATGTCGCGGCGCAGCCGGTGATCGGCGAAGGCTTGCCTTCGATGGTGTGGACGGAGCTGGTGAGTCGCGCCGCCGCGTTCGATCCGGCGCTGCTCAACGTCGCCTTCGTGTTCCTGTTGCTCGGCTATGGCACCAAGGTCGGGCTGGCGCCGCTGCACGCCTGGCTGCCCGACGCGCACGCCGAAGGACCGACGCCGATCTCGGCGGTGCTG
>DATMZZ010000260.1:0-12311 GCA_035573175.1 Allostellaceae bacterium | reverse complement strand
GCAATTCGGGCTTGGGCTCGGCGCGGCGACGGGCGGGGCGCTCATCATCCGCGATCTGCGCGATGCCAGCGGGGCAGAGCCGGTCGCCGTGAGGCTCGGCAGCTCGCTCGGCCTCTACGAATTGCCGAATGCCGGCTGGATGTGCGGCCTTCACAGGAAACTCGGCTTCTATGCCGAGGAAGGCGTCTCCGTCGATTACACCAGCACCGGCAGCGCGGCGAATTCCTTCAACGCGCTCGTCAACGGGGTCAGCGATTACGGTCTTGTGATCGCGACCACGCTGTTGCCTTTTCTTGCGCAGAATCCCGACACCGATCTGGTCTCTTTCTACGCCGTCATTCCGCAGCCTTTCTGGTTTGTCGCGGTGAAGCCCGACAGTCCTTACAAGGAGCTGAAAGATCTCAAAGGCAAGTCGATCGGCATCGTCAATCTCGGCGATACCGGCTATTTCGCGGCCAAGGCGATGTTCAAAGAGCTCGGCCTTAACCCGGCGAGCGATGTGAGTTGGGTCACGGTCGGCGCTGGCGGCCCGGCGGGCCAGGCTTTGAAGAGCGGCCGCGTCGATGCGCTGGCCGAATGGGATGTGCTCTATTCGGTGATCGAGAAGCTCGGCTTCCCGCTGCGCGCTTTGCCGAACACGCCCGGCCAGCAACACATCATCGGCGCGACCTATGGCACCAAACGTGCCACTTTCGAGAAGAAGCGCGACGTCTTCGCACGCTATTTTCGCGCGGTCACGAAATCGACCATCTTTGCCTATAACAATCGCGAGGCGGCGATCCGGGTCTTCTTCGACATGTATCCCGAGGCGTTGCCGAAAGGAAAGACGCAGGAGCAGGCCGTTACCGATGGCGTCTATGCGCTCGACGTGCGCAAGGACAAATGGTTCCCGGATAAATCGGACGCCGATCAGCGCATGGGCGCGCAATCGGAGATCGAATGGGTGAATGCGGTGAAGATGATGGAGTATGAGGACAAGTTCAAAGACGCGAAGAAGCTTTTCACCAACGATATCATCGACGAGTGCAACAAATTCGATAAGAACGCCATCGCCGATCTGGCAAAGTCGTTCAAGCTCTGATGCCGTGGGATATCGCGAGTCTTTTCTCCGACGACATGGAGGACGATCGCCGTTTTCGCGCTGAAGTGCGCGAATGGGTGGCGGCGAATGTGCCGCGTGGGCTGTGCCATCGCCGCGAGCGTATCCAGCCGCCTGAGCTGAAGCCTTGGCATCGCAAGCTCTTCGAGCGCGGCTGGATCGCGCCGCATTGGCCGAAAGAATATGGCGGCATGGGCGCGAGCCTGACGCAGCAGATCATCCTCTTCGAGGAGATCGTGCGCGCCGGCGCGCCGACACCTTATCCACACGGGCTCAATTTCATCGGCCCGATCATCATCGCCGCCGGCACCGAAGAACAGAAGAAGCGCTTCCTGCCCGGTATCATCTCGGGCGAGGCGACCTGGTGCCAGGGCTATTCCGAAGCGGGCGCCGGCTCCGATCTCGCCAGCCTGCAGATGCGCGCCGCGCTCGACGGCGATCACTTCGTCGTCAACGGCCATAAGATGTGGACGACCAACGGCCATTATGCCGATTGGATGTTCGCGCTGGTGCGCACCGATCCCGAAGCGAAGCCGCGCCATGCCGGCATCACCATGCTGCTGATCGACATGCATTCGCCTGGCATCACGGTGCGGCCGATCCAGACGCTGAAAGGCGACGCCGAATTCGCCGAGGAATTCTTCGACGATGTCCGCGTGCCGAAAGCGAACATGCTCGGCGGGCTCAATCAGGGCTGGCGTATTGCCGGCATGGTGCTGGGCGGTGAGCGTTTCACCACCGGCCACCCGCGCTATGCGCTGATCTATCTGCAGCAGGCGCGCGAGCTCGCGAAGCGCAGCGGCGCCTGGGACGATGCCGGTTTCCGCGAGCGGTTGACGGCGCTGGAAATCGATCTGCTTGCTTTTCTCGCTTATTACCGTCATGCGGCGAAGCTGCATGGGACAAAAGCCGCGCCGCTCTCGATCGCGCCGGTGATCAAGGTCGCCGGCGGCACGCTGGCGCAGCGTAGCACCGATCTGCTGGTGCAGGCGGCGGGTGAGGTCGGCGCCAGCGCCGAGGATATTGTCCTGGCCTCGGGTGCGGTGAATGTCGCGGCGGAGCTGTTCGAGATGCGGCGTCTCTCGGTCGGCAGCGGCACGACCGAGATCAACCGTAACATCATCTCGAAACGCGTGCTCGGCCTGCCGGATGCGGAGCGGTAAGCGCGATGGATGAACTGCTGACCGACGAGCAACGCCAGCTCCGCGAGAGCGCGGCCAAGCTCTGCGCCGATCTCCGTGGCGCGCGGCGCGCGCGGGCCCTGCGCGATGCGGGGCAGGATATCGATACCGATGCATGGCGCGCGATCGTCGAGGCGGGCTGGCTCGGCATGATGGTGCCAGAGATGCGCGGCGGACTCGGGCTCGGCGCGGTCGAATTCTATATCGTGCTGGAGCAGGCCGGCCGTCATGCGGTGATGACGCCGTTGCTCGAGACGGTGGCGACCGCCTGGCTCTTCGGTGCGCTGCTCGATCCACCGCAAGCACTGGCCGCCGTGCTCGATGGCGAGCGCATCATCGCACCGGCGCTCGACGCCGATGGCTGGACCTTCCGCCGCGGCGGCTCGCTGTTGACGCGGGTGCCGGTTTTCGCTTCGGCGGCGCACGATTTCCTGGTCGAGGCCGATCACGCACTTTGCCTTCTCGCGCGTCCCAGCCACGGCCTGACGCTGACGGCGAATGTCGACGGCTCGCATGCGGGACGGATCACATCGAGCGACGCGGCGGTGGTGATCGCACGCGGCGACGAGGCGACGACGCTCGGCGGCAGGCTTGGCGATCTCCTCGCGCTCGGCAGCGCGATCGAGCTGCTCGGCCTGTGCGAGAGCGCTTTGGCCCTGGCGCTGGAGCACGTGAAGACGCGCAAGCAATTCGGCCAGCCGCTCGGGAGCTTCCAGGCATTGCAGCATCGCTTGGCCGATAATTTCGTCGATCTCGAGCTCAATCGCTCGCTGCTCCATCGGATCTGCCTTGCCTGGGATCAGAAGACGGTACAGCCGGCGATGATCGCCGGCGCCAAGGCGCGGTCGGTACGCGTCGCAGCCGAGATCATGCGCAACACGCTGCAGCTTCATGGTGCCATCGGCTATACCGATGAGCACGATATCGGCATTCTCTGGAAACATGCGCTCGCTCTTTCGGCGCGCTATGGCAATGAGTTGACGCAGGCGGCGCGTTTCGCGCGGCTGACCGCGGAAGAGGGGTAACGTGACGATCGACTATCCGCCAATCCGCGATCTTGCCGATATCGAGGCAATCGAGAAGATTCCGCTGGAGCAGCAGATCTTCTCCTGGGATGTGAATGATTGGGTGCGGCGCGGCCTCGATCGCGACCCGGCGAAAGTCGCGCTCGAATATTTCGAGACACCCGACCCGGCCTCGACACCGCAGCGTGTCACCTATGCCGATCTCAAAGGCCAATCCACGCGGGCGGCGAACCTCTTCCATTCGCTCGGCGTCGGCAAGGACGATGCAGTCATCGCGTTGATGCCGACCTTGCCCGAGCTTTACGTCACCATTCTCGGCGGCATGGCGACCGGCGTCATCTGCTGCCTCAATTGGATGCTGAAGCCACCGCAGGTGCTGGAGCTGATCCGCGCTTCGCGCGCCAAGGTCGTCGTCGTGCAAGGTCCGACGCCGGGCTACGAGATTTGGGAGAATTTCCGCACCATCGCCGATCAGCTCGGGCAAGAGGTGACGGTCCTCACTGTGCCGGGGCCGGGCGGCAGCCGCATCGATGACAGCGATTTTGCGCGGCGCCTCGCGACGCAGCCCGGCGATCGCCTGACCTTCGAGCGCAAAGCCGCGCCGAACGATATCGTTGCCTATATCCATTCCGGCGGCACGACGGATTCGCCCAAGCTGGTGAAGATCACCCATCGCGGTCTGGCCTATAAGATCTGGGCCAGCAACATGATCATGGCGCATCAGGCGGAAGACGTGATCTTCGCCGATTACCCGATCTTCCATGTCGCCGGCTTCTACAATCGCTGCGCCTCGGCGATCTCAGATGGCATGTGCATCGTCATTCCGACGGCGCTCGGCGCGCGCAACAAGGAATTCATCGCGCGCTACTGGAAATTCGTCGAGCGCTGCGGCGTCACCGTGCTGGCGGGCGTGCCGACGACGCTTTCCGTGCTGGCGAAGAACCCGCCGCAAGGCGAGAAAATCTCCTCGCTCCGGCCTTATATGCCGACCGGTTCGACCGGCATGCCAATCGAAGTGGCGCATGAGATCGAGCGCATCACCGGCGTGCGCTGTCTGCTTACTTATGGTGCGACGGAATACACCGCCAATGTGACGCAGGCGCCGCGCGACGGCGATCCGCGCTACGGCTCCGCCGGCATCCGCATTCCCTATACGCAGCTCCGCTGCGTGAAGCTCGACGAGCGCGGCGGCATCGAGCGCGATTGCGCCACGGACGAAATCGGTACGGTGATCATCAAAGGCCCGGGGGTGACGCCCGGCTATGTCGATGAGCGCTTCAACAGCGGGCTCTTCAGCCTGGATGGCTGGTTCGTTTCCGGCGATCTCGGTCGCTTCGACAAGGACGGCTATCTCTGGCTCACGGGCCGGGTCAAAGACGTGATCATCCGTGGCGGCCACAATATCGATGCCGGGCTGATCGAGGACGTGCTGCGCCGCCATCCGGCGGTGCTGCTCTGTGCCGCCGTTGCCAAACCCGATGCTTATGCCGGCGAGCTGCCCGTCGCCTATGTCCAGCTGGTGAAGGACAAGCGCGCGACGTCAGAGGAGCTCAAGACTTTCGTGCGCGGCGAGATCACCGAGCGCGCGGCCACGCCCGATGAGATCTTCATCGTCGATCCGCTGCCCCTGACCGATATCGGCAAGCCGAACAAAGCGGCGTTGCGCCATGACGCGGCGGCACGGACCTTAACGGCGGTGTTGGACGGGCTCGTCGGCTCGTCCGCCGGTATTGGCGTCGAGGTGAAGCAGGACCCAACCCATGGCACGCTGGCGGTCATCAATGTCGAGAGCAAGCCGGCGGAGCGCGAGGCGATCGAGGCCAAGATCGGCGATGCAATGAAGGCTTATACGATGCGCCATCGCATCGATTGGCGGCACGCATGAATTACGAGCGCATTGCCGTCGATCGCGGCGCCCGCGGCGTTACGACGCTGACGCTGAACCGGCCCGATCGCGGCAATGCCTATGACGACGTGATGCTGCGCGAGCTGATGATCGCGCTCGCCGAGCTCGACAATGACGACGCCGTGCGGGTCGTCCTGCTGCGCGGCGCTGGCAAGCATTTCTGCGTCGGTGCCGATATCGCCTGGCACCGCGTCAATCAGAATGACCCCGCCGCGCGCAAGGCCGGGCCGAAGCTCATCGACATACTGCTGGCGCTCGACCGGCTGTCGAAGCCGACGATCGCGGTGCTGCATGGCGCTGCGGTTGGCGGCGGACTTGCCGTGGCGCTCTGCTGCGATGTCGCTTTCGCCACCACCGATGCCACATTCTCGATCCCCGAGGTGCGCATCGGGCTGATGCCGGGACCGCTGGTGCCACTCTTCCTGCGTGCGATGCCCTATCGCGCTTTCCGCCGCTACGGCCTCTCGGGCGAGCGTTTCTCCTCGGCCGAAGCGAAGGCGATGGGCCTGATCCATGACACCTCGCCGGCCGAGCAGATCGAGGCGCTGGTCGCCAAGCAGGTCGAGGAATTCCTCCTCAGCGCGCCTGGCGCGATCGCGGGCTTGAAAGCACTCGCGGCCGAGCTCGCCCCGCCGCCCATCACGCCGGCGCTACTCGAAGCGCTCGAAGAAGCCAGCCACGGCATGCTCGAAACCGACGAGGCGAAAGAAGGCGTCGCCTCTTTCCTCGAGAAGCGCAAGCCGCGCTGGTATCCGCCCGCCGACTAATTCTCGTCATTGCGAGCGAAGCGAAGCAATCCAGTGGGTGAGACAGACTGGATTGCTTCGTCGTGCTTCGCACTCCTCGCAATGACGATGTGGTTTAGGGCGAGACCTCTTCCAGCACGCGCTCCTTCGCCTCGATGGCGAAGAGTGTTGCGGTGAGCGCGCCGATCAGCGCGACCGTGCCGAACATGGCGAACACCATGTTGAGCCCGTAGCCGCCGATGATGAAGCCGACGATGCCTGGGCCGATGGTCGAGCCGAGCCGCAGCCACGCCGTTGCGGTCGCGGTGCCGCGGGCGCGCAGCCGCGTCGGATAAATCTCCGCCGTGTAGAGATAACAGAGGTTCGAGTTCGAGCCGGTGAAGAAATAGGCGATCGAGGCCCAGAAGACGAGCGTCTCGGCGTTCGGCACACCATGCAGCCAGAGGTAAAGCAGCGGCAGCGCCGAGCCGATATAGGCGATGATAAACCAGGTCTTGCGCCCGGTCTTGTCGATCCAGAAGGCGACGCCGAGCGTGCCGACAAGCCCGCAAGCGACGGTGATCAACCCGTAGCTGAGCGCCGTCTCCAAGGGCAGCTTGAACTGGAAGCGATAGAGCGACGGTAGCCAGGACGAGATGCCATAGCTGACGAAATAGGCGCAGAACCACAATGTCCAGGCGGTGAAGGTCCGGCCGCGATAACGCGGCGAGAACAGCTCCGACCACGGCGCGCTGACGCGTTCGCTGACCGGGATCGGCTGGACCGGCGGCAGCTCGATGCCGCGCTTCTGCGTATCGCGCTCGAGGAAGGTCACGACCTCATCGGCTTCGGCGAGGCGGCCTTTATCGGCGAGCCAGCGCGCCGATTCAGGCAGCATTTGCCGGAGGACCAGGGCAAGCAGCGCCGGCACGGCGCCGAGGATGAACATCGATTGCCAGCCATAGCGTGGCACCATCCAGGTACCGAGCAATGCAGCGGCGAAGAGGCCGATGCCGAAGATGCCTTCATAGATGAGGAAGAAGAAGCCGCGGCCGCGCGCTTTCGCCATCTCGCCGATATAGGCGGCGGCGACCGGGACCTCGCCGCCGAGGCCGATGCCCTCGATGGTGCGCAAGGTGAAGAGCGAATTGAAATCATAGGCGAAGGCGCAGGCCAGGGCGCCGAGTGCGAACAGCAAAATCCCCAGCACTAGCGCGCGCAGCCGGCCGATACGGTCGGCGATCCAGCCGAAGGTGAGGGCGCCCAGTAACTGACCGGCATTGCCAGCCGAAATCAGCAGTCCGATCTGGCTTTGCTCGATGTGCCAGAGGCCGATCACGACCGGCAGCACATAGGCGATCGTGAGGCTATCGTAAGCGTCGAAGAAGGTCGCCGTACCGACGATGATCCTGGCTTTGACATGCCAGCCGGTGACCGGCAAGCGCTCGATCCGCGCGACGATGTCGGCGGCATTGCTGCTCATGATGTGATCCCCCTCCATTCAACCCCCTTCATTCCCTCTCCACCAGCGGGGCGGAGAGGGTAGGGTGAGGTGGGGTTACTTTCCCGCCTCACCCTAAATCCTTCTCCGCCCTCAACGGCGGAGAAGGACTTTCACCCTTTCGGCAATGGAAACTTGTCGAGATAAGGTTTGTATTCGGGCTCGATGTCGATCTGCAAGGCAGCGAGCAGCCGCACGGTCGCGGAGTAGCTGCTGATCGCGACGAAGAGGTCGAGCAGCCGCGGCGTATCGAGATGCTGTTGCAGCGCGGCGAAGGTTTCGTCGGACAATTTGATCTCGTTGGCGAGCTCGCGCGCTGCTTTGAGCACCGCCTTGGTCAGCGCATCGAGGCTGGTCGGCCGGCCTTCGCTATCGTCGATCAGCGCGCGGATATCGGCCTCGCTCACCCCGAAATCGAGGCCGATCTTCACATGGTGCGACCACTCATAAGGAGACCGCGCGCAATAGCCGACCTGCAGGATCGCCATCTCGCGCAGTCGCGGATCGAGCTTCGACTGGAAGCGGATGTACATCGCCGTGTGGCTATGGGCGCGCGCCATCTCGGGATTGTGGAAGAGCAGGCGCGTCAGGTTGATGTCGCGCATATGCTCGCGATGCTCCGGCGCGACATCCTCTTTGTTGAGATATTTGAACCGTGCCATCCGCCCCTCCCTGGCTGTTCGCTTGGCGCAATCCGCGCCGTATTGCGTCTCGCGATACACCTAAAACGGGCTTCTGGCAACGCAGTGAGGCGCGGCAGGCGCAATTGACTTGGATGCTACCCCTGTCTAGCTTTTTATCGCTCGATCCAACCACAAAGCCTTGATTTTCATGGGCAGGAGACGCGCGCATGGCGATAAAGCCGGCCCGGTTCTATGTCGACGACCGTCCCGACGAGGGCGTGTTCCGGGTGCATCGCGACGTCTATTCCGACCCGGAGGTTTTCGAGCTGGAGATGAAATACATCTTCGAGCGCACCTGGAATTTCCTCACCATCGAATCGCAGATCCCCAAGGCGCACGATTACATCACAACCTGGATCGGCCGCACGCCGGTGGTCGTCTCACGCGATGCGAAGGGCAATATCTGCGCTTTCCTCAACACCTGCCGCCACAAGGGCGCAACGGTCTGCCGTTTCGAGAAAGGCAATTCGAAATACCACGTCTGCTTCTATCACGGCTGGGCCTATGACAGCGGCGGCAAGAATGTCAGCATCAAGCAGCGCGAGGCGGCGGATTATCCGGCGGCCTTCGATGCCCAGAGCCACGATCTCATCCCGCTGGCGAAGCTCGCGACCTATAAAGGCCTCATCTTCGGCAGCCTCTCGCCCGATGTGCCGCCGCTCGACGAGCATCTCGGCGACCTCAAATTCTTCATCGATCTGCATATGGATCAGGGACCACAGGGGATGGAGATCATCCCCGGCCGCGTCGCCTACACCTATCGCGGCAACTGGAAGATGCAGCTCGAGAACGGCCAGGATCCGTATCACGTCGATACGGCGCATGGCAGCTTTATGGCGATCGCCGAGCGCCGCCGCAAAGGCCAGGGCAATGTCGCGGCGCGCGAGCTCGATTGGCAGAAGCGCAACGACGTCCAGATCGGCTCTTACGAATTTCCGCACGGCCACAGCTCGGTCTGGCACGACGTCGTCGAACCGGAACGGCGGGCGGTTCACGCTACCTTCGACGAGGTCAAATCGCGCGTCGGCGAGCAGCGTGCCGCGTGGATGATCAAGCAGCGCAATGCGGTGTTCTTCCCCAATCTGCAGATCGCCGATCAGATCGTGCCAATCCTGCGTACCTTCCGGCCGATCGAACCGGGCCTCACCGAGCTGCGCAGCAATGTGTTGGGGCCGATCGGCGAGCCGCCGCATTTGCGCGCGGCGCGGCTCCGGCAATTCGAGGATTTCGTCAATCCGGGCGGCTATGCGACGCCTGACGACGTAACGGTGTTTGCCGATTGCCAGGTCGGCTTCCAATCGGCCGGCGTAGATTTCCTGCAAGGCTATTCGCGCGGCATCGGTGCAATAGAGCGCGGTCCGAACGAGGAAGCGCGCGCCGTCGAGCTGCATCCGCTCACCAGCGTCAAGGGCCACCGCACACAGAACAACGAGCTCGGCACCCATGCGCCGTTCCGCGAATGGGTGCGGTTGATGAACGCCGGGATGGAAGGGCGAAAGGCTTATCCATGAGCGCTGTCGACGAGGCAGCGCTGCTTGCGCCGGGCATCGAGCTGCTGTCACGCGAGGCGGTCTATCTCGACGAGAAACGCTGGGACGAGTGGCTCGCGCTCTACGCGGTCGATTGCGAGTTCTGGGTCCCGACCTGGACCGCGGAAGGCCATCTCACCACCAACCCGCAGACCGAGCTCTCGCTGATCTACTACACCGCGCGCGGCGCGCTCGAAGATCGCATCGTGCGCATCCGCTCAGGCCGTTCGCCGGCGGCGCTGCCGCTGCCGCGCACGGCGCATGTCGTCAGCAATATCCTGCCGCTCGAGCCGCCGCTTCGCGACCGGATCCGCCTGCGCTCGACCTGGGCATGCCACACTTTCTTTCCGCTGATGGATGTGCATCACACTTACTTCGGCCGTGCCGAATACGATCTTGCGCGGCGCGATGAGACCTGGGTGATCCAGAGGAAGAAGACCATTCTCGAAAACGATCGCATTCCGTTGCCGATCGATATCTATTGCTTGTGAGCCACGGCTTTGCGGCGAGGGGAAAGAATTGGCGTTCAAGACCAGACGTATCGTCACCGGATTTGATGCCGCCGGCCGCTCGGTCGTGACGAGCGACGCCGTCGTCGCTTCGACGCCGGGCCGGTTCGACGAGCGCGTCGGGCGCTATGATCCGTGGTGGACGACCGGCTCGCCCGCCGCGCTCAAAGGTCCCGATCCGACGCTGCAGCCGGGCAGGACCGTGCCGCTCGCCAATGGCACGATCTTCCGCATCCTGGAAATTCCGCCGGGCGGCGATACGACCAAGCACAAGACCGACACGATCGACTATTACGTCATCCTCAAGGGCGAGCTCCATATGACGCTCGATATCGGCGAGGTTCTGTGCAAGGAGGGCGATGTCATCGTGCAGCGCTCGACCAATCACGGCTGGGACAATCGCAGCGGCAAGCCGGCGGTCTTCGCCGAGGTGCTGATCAATGCGACCGGCAAAGATTCGGAGATCCATTGATGAAGATCCGCCGGATCGTCACCGGGCATGATGCCAGCGGCCGCTCGCTGGTCGCCGCCGACAGCCTCATCGAATCCCACCCCGGCAAGATGGATACAGCGATCGCGATCGCCGACCTCTGGCTCAACACGCTGCCACCCGCGCTCGACGGCGCCGATCCGACGCAAACGGATTTCCCGGTGCTGCCGCGCAATGGGGGCGCGTTGTTCCGTATCCTGGAGCTGATGCCCGGCACGGCGCCGCATATGCACAAGACCGAGACCATCGATTACATCGTCGTGCTCGCCGGCACGCTCAGCATGCTGCTCGATGATGGCACGGAGCTGGCGATGAAGCCGCACGACGTGATGATCCAGCGCGCCACGGTGCATGGCTGGGCCAATCGCGGCAGCGAGCCGTGTCGTTTCGCGACGGTCGTCATCGACGCCACCGGCGCCAAGGAATAGGGGACAAGTCATGGCCGAAGCCCAATCTGCGATCCGCAACCCGATCTCGACCGCCGAGCTCGAACGCCGCTGGAGCGCCACGCGCGCGGCGATGCAGAAAGCCGGGCTCGATGCGCTGGTGCTGCAAAGCTCGGAAGATTGGATGGGCGGCTATACGCGCTGGTTCACTGACACGCCGGCGACCAACGCCTATCCGCGTTCGGTGATCTTCCCGGTGGACGGGCTGATGACGACCTGCGAGGTCGGCATTTTCGGCGGCGAGTGGGGCTATAACGGCGACCATCCAGAATTCCGCGGCATCGGCAAGCGCGTCTCGACGCCGAGCTTCAATGGTGCCGTCGATTACACCGGCCGCTACGATGCCGAGCTAATGGCGAATGAGCTGAAGCGCGCCGGCTATCGGCATGTCGGTTTGGTCGGGCCGAACGGCATGTATCACGGCTTCGCGCAGGGACTCAAAGATCTGCTGCCCAATCTCGATTGGCAGGACGCGACCGATCTCGTCGACGACATCAAGGCGATCAAGAGCGCGGAGGAGATCCGGCTCATCCGCGAGACGGCGGTGATGCAGGACGAGGTGATGGTTCAGCTGCTCGACTATGTGAAGCCAGGCATGAAGGAATACGAGGTCGCCGCTTATATGCAGTATCTGACGACGCTGCGCGGCGGCTCGCAGGGGCTCTATATCGTCATGGCGACACCGCCGGGCCAGCCGGCCTTCGTCAAGCCGAAATTCATGCAAGGCCGCACGATCGAGAAGGGCGACGTCGTTGGTATCATGATCGAATGCAATGGCCCCTCGGGCTTCTACACTCATCTCTTCCGCTTCGCCGTCATGGGCAAAGCGACGCAGGAGATCATCGATGCGCACGCGATGGTGCTCGCGGCTGAGCAGAATGTGCTCGACCGCATGAAGCCGGGCGCGTCCTGTGCGGAGGTCTTCGCCGCGCATAACGAATTCATGCGTGCGCATAAGCTGCCTGAAGAGAAGCGTATCCTTTGCCACGGGCAGGGCTATGAGATGGTCGAGCGCCCGCTGATCCGCCAGGACGAGACCATGCTGGTGCGCGAGAACATGAATATCGGCCTGCACGCGGCGATGGTCGTGAACAAGAATTTCATGAGCAACACGAACAATTTCCTCATCGGCCCGAATGGGCCGGAGCGGCTGCACAAGACCCCGCAGAAGCTCTACGAACTGGCCTAAACCGCTCCCACTCTTTTCCCGTTGAAAA
>DATMZZ010000259.1:0-2321 GCA_035573175.1 Allostellaceae bacterium | reverse complement strand
CCATCGCGTCGAGCGTGATGTACAGGAGTTGTCCGTCATGCAGCGGCGTCACGCGTATATTGGGCATCTTCGAGAGCTGGCGCACCGTATCGGCGCTGGCATTGCGGATCACGTCGATATTACCGGTGATCAATTGCGCGGTCTGCGTCTGCCGGTCGGGGATCGGCATGGCGACGATGTGCTTCACATGCGCGCCCAGCGGACCCTTGATGTCGCCCCACCAGCCATCGAAGCGGTCGAGCACCATCTTGTCCCGGGCGAGCGATACGACCTTGAACGGGCCGGTGCCGACAATAGAGGTGCGGCCGTAATCGGCCTTGTTGTCCATCTTGTCCAGCACCTTCGAATCGAAGATGTAGAATTGATAGGCGATGGTCTGGAGATCGACCGGGTTCGGCGCCTTTGCGATGATGCGGACGGTGTAGGGACCGACCTTTTCCGCCTTTGCGACCCAGTCATACACATCCTTGTGGCGCATCGGATATTTCGGATCGATCGCGTAATTGACGATCGAGACCACGTCGTCGCCGTCGAACTTGTCGCCGTTGTGGAATTTGACGTCGTCGCGGAGCTGGAATTCGAGCGTCTTGTCGTCTATCCGCTTCCACGACTTGGCGAGCCACGGCACATATTCCTGTTTGCGCTCGTCGAAGCGCACCAAGGTCTCGTAAACGGTTTGATAGAACACCGCGGCGTCATCGAGCGGGAATTGATAGGGATCGAGCGTGCCGTACCAATCAGTGACGGCGATGCGCAGCGTGTCATCCGCCTTGTTGGCGAAGGCGCTCAGCGGTGCCGCGCAGGCAAGCGCGCAAAGCAACGCCGCGATCCCGAGCCGAAGCCTGGTCATCATCGCCTGATCCTCCCGGCGCCGAGTCTTGCTCGCCGCGCCCGGCGACGGCAAGCGCAATCGACGCTACGATATCGTTCATCCAAGCGTGATTTGCCCACGGACGCTCGTGGGATTACGCGAGACCGCCAACAGAGGGTGCGCCCGATGAAAACCAAAGCTGCGATCGCCTACGAAGCCGGCAAGCCGCTCGTCGTCGAGACGGTCGACCTCGATGGACCGCGTGCCGGCGAGGTGTTGATCGAGATTAAGGCAACCGGCATCTGCCACACCGACGAGTTCACCCGCTCCGGCGCCGATCCCGAGGGCATCTTTCCCTCGATCCTCGGTCATGAAGGCGCGGGCATCGTTGTCGATGTCGGACCGGGCGTGACGACTCTCAAGAAAGGCGATCACGTCATCCCGCTCTACATGCCGGAATGCCGGCAGTGCAAATCCTGCCTGTCGCACAAAACCAATCTCTGCACCTCGATCCGCGCGACGCAGGGCAAGGGCTTGATGCCGGACGGCACCAGCCGCTTCTCTTTGGGCGGCAAGCCGATCCATCACTATATGGGCTGCTCGACCTTCTCGAATTTCACCATGCTGCCCGAGATCGCTGTCGCGAAGATTCGCGAGGACGCGCCTTTCGATAAGGTCTGCTACATCGGCTGCGGCGTCACCACCGGCATCGGCGCGGTCATCAACACAGCGAAGGTCGAGCCGGGCGCGAACGTCGTGGTCTTCGGCCTCGGCGGCATCGGCCTCAATGTCGTGCAGGGCGCGCGCATGGTCGGCGCCGACAAGATCATTGGCGTCGACACCAATCCGAAGCGCAAGGCGCTCGCCGAGAAATTCGGCATGACGCATTTTGTGAATCCGAAAGAGGTCGCCGGCGATCTCGTCGCGCATCTCCAATCGCTGACCGATGGCGGCGCCGATTACAGCTTCGAATGCATCGGCAATGTCGATGTGATGCGCCAGGCGCTCGAATGCTGCCATCGCGGCTGGGGCGTGTCGGTGATCATCGGCGTCGCCGGCGCCGGGCAGGAGATCAAGACGCGCCCGTTCCAGCTCGTCACCGGCCGGGTCTGGAAGGGCACCGCCTTCGGCGGCGCGCGCGGCCGCAGCGACGTGCCGAAGATCGTCGATTGGTACATGGAGAAGAAGATCAATATCGACGATCTGATCACGCATCAGCTGGCGCTCGGCGATATCAATAAGGGTTTCGACCTCATGCATGCGGGTGAATCGATTCGCAGCGTGATTGTCTATTGACGGCGTGCGGCGGTGCGGATACGCGTTGCGCCAATCGCTATTCTGAAGGGGGAGGAAGATGCGTAAGGTTATTCTCGGCGCGCTGGGCGTCGCCGCGATTGCGCTCGGTGTGGCTGCGCCGGCGAGCGCCGCAATCAAGATCGGGCTGCTGACCGATTTCTCGGGGACGCAGGGCGCTTTCGGCGCACTCTATAAGGACGGCGTCGATATCTTC